>JBKCGW010000140.1:0-15323 GCA_046303175.1 Flavobacteriales bacterium | reverse complement strand
GTATTCCACGCAGGGTGTATAAAAGCGCAATGCCCATCTTGAACCGTGACATGTCTTCACCCATCATACTGTAGAAACGACTCAGATCGTGGTTGTCGAGAAAAGTCACGAGGTTGTTGGGGTCTTTGTAAAGGATGTCGTGTGCGAGCGTAAGTTCGATTCGACGAAAGCCTTCTTCCCATCCGAAGTCTTCTTTCAATCCTTTCGTGATAGCATAGAACAATTGAAAGTCGGTGACCGAATGTAGCGATGAGTTGAACTCCTTTTTCACTTCGGCTTGTTCGGTAAACCAGGCCTGCACTGGCGAGCCCTGCACCCACGTTTCCCCAAATAGGAAAAAGTCGGGATACTCTAGACGCATGGCTTCGTCGAGCTGCTTCATAAATTGCTGATCGGGGTAGGCGTATGTGTCGATTCGAAACGCATCAATGCCGGCGTATTCCACCCACCACAAAGAGTTTTGAATGAGATAACGCGCCAGATGCGGGTCTTGTTGATTGAGATCGGGCATGTGCTTGTCGAACCACGCATTGGTCATGATGTCGCGGTCGGCTTTGCTGGCGTATGGATCCATGAGAGTCTCTGCACGGTAGCTTGTGCGTGTGAATTGCGGGAACCAATGCACCCAATTGCTGTCGGGCAGGTTCTTGAATAGATGATGCTCATTGCCCCAGTGATTGTAGACCACATCCCAAATTACCTTGATACCTTTTTGATGGCACTGTTTCACAAAGTTCTTATATCCTTCGTTGGTTCCCAGTCGAGGATCGACCTTGTACAAGTCAGTAGCAGCGTAACCGTGATAGCTCTCGTAGGGCTGGTTGTTTTCGAGCACCGGGTTGAGCCAAAGCGCCGTTACTCCCAGTTGTGTGAAATAGTCTAGATGTTGTTCGATGCCGGCAATATCACCCCCGTGACGCGTCTTTAGTCCCGTGCGGTCCGCTTTGGGTTCGAGCAGGGTAGGTGCGTTGTCGTTGGATGGGTCGCCATTGGCAAAGCGATCGGGAAATACCAGGTAGATTAAATCAGAGGCGTTAAGTCCTTTCGCAGTTTTGGCTGTGCTGCGGCCTTCTATTGGATACTCGTATTTGTAATCGTTGCGAGAAGATGCGAAACTGAACTCCACTTTTCCTGCCGGACAATCAGGGGCTATTTCAATTTCAACCAACAAGTAATCAGGATTGGGTAGGGGAGTAGTGCGGGTGATTTTGCAGTGCTCACTTTGAACAAAGGCTCGGCACTTGGCGATAAATTTTGCGTTGAACAAGATTTCTACCTTGTTGTGCTTCATCCCCGTCCACCAATTGGGAGGATCGGCGCGAACGATGGATTGTGCAAGGCCCGTGTTTAAGAATCCTGACAGCAGGGCTAAACAGAGGACAAGCAAATGTGGAAAAGATCGTTTCATAAAAAAATAAATCGTGATACTTGATGATTGCGAAAGTATCTACTTTTGGCACATAGTGTTTAAAGTACACCAACTATCCAATTAACAAAAACAATTATGAAAAAAATCTACTTGAGTATCTTGAGTTTGATGGTTGCTGTGGGCGCAATGGCTCAAACAGCAGTGACTTTCAATGTAGACATGGGAATTGTAGGAATGACCGACAGTTTGCATGTGGTGGGAAATTTCCAGGATCCCAATTACGACAACGTTCCTGAGAATCCGGAGTATCAGAATTGGACGCCCAATGCGGCTTCTGGTTTGATGACTGATGAAAACATGGACTTTGTTTACACTGCGACTTTGATGTTGCAGCCGGGTCGTTACGAGTTCAAGTTTGTGAATGGTAACGATTGGCCTTTCTCTGAAAACGTGCCTTCTACTTGCACGGTGGAAGTGAACGGCAACAGCAACCGCCAGATTATGGTAGGTACTGAAGCCACTTCATATTCTGTGTGCTATGGTTCATGCGCCCTTTGCGGAGAGAATGCGGTTCGTTTGCGCGTTGATATGAGTACTGTGGACTTGGACGGCGATGGCAACTTTGCTGAGCCGGGCGAAGACATCAGTCCATTTGGAGTGCACGTTGCGGGTAATTTCCAAAACCCAACCGGTGAAACCGGAGACTGGGTGGCAAACGGAACTCCGCTGCAAGATTGGAATAACGATAATATTTGGGAGACTACGTTGCAAATTGCCAACATGACTGAAATTACTTATAAGTACATTAACGGAAACGATTGGATCAATCCGAACGAATCAATAAATGGTACATGCGGAGATGGCACAGGAAATCGCTTTAATTCAATTTCGGTTGATAATGAATTATTGCCAATCTACTGTTGGAACTCATGCGATCCATGTTCACAGCCTGTAGCGATAACTTTCCAGGTCGACATGAACGCTTCATGTGCTGATACATCACCCGGAGTGAATTTGATGGGTACAGCTACCGATTGGGCTTCAGGTGCTCCGATGAGCGATGATGACGGCGATGGCATTTGGACAATCACACTGAATCTTTCTGCAGGTAACTACGAATACAAGTTCCGCATTGGTGATGGTGGTTGGGAAGGAATTGGTAATCGTCAGCTAACGGTGGTTGCTGATACTCCAACCGAATTGCCGGCTGTATGCTTCAACTCAGCTGAACCATGCGGCGCTGTGGTTGCTCCAGCCGATGTAACGTTCGAAGTGCGTCCGGGCGCTTTGCAATTGGCTGCAGGCCAGGTAATGTGGGTAATGGGTGACTTCACCCAGCCTAACTGGCAAGATGGTGCATTGCAAATGACTGATGCGGACGGCGATGGAACATGGTCTGTAACTGTTCCTCAAGTATGTATCAGCTCTATTTACTACAAGTTCCGCGCTGGTACTCCAGGTGGTGCTGATTTCACAGAAGAAACAGCAGATTTCACTGAAATCGGTGGATGCGGTGTTGATAATGGTACGTTCAGCGATAACCGTCAATTGGTTCGTGTGGATGGCAACCCTGTAACTGTTTGTTGGACATTCGATACATGCGAGGCGTGCGGTCCTGCTTCTGTAGAGGAGACTTCTTCTGTTAGCGACGTTCGTATTTATCCGGTGCCTGCTGAAGACCAGCTCAATGTTCAGTTCAACGCAGCAGTTGCGCAGCGCATGAGCGTGCGCTTAGTCAACAGCTTGGGTCAGGCCGTAATTGAAGAGAATCTGGGTGTTGTTTTCGGACAAAAGACCATCACTTTCAATACCAACGGAATTGCCTCGGGTGTTTATGCCTTGACACTTTTCAACGGTTCTGAAACACAAGTGGTTAACGTAATGGTGAAGTAATTTTTTAGAGTTTCTCCACAAATACTTCGAAAAAGCCCTCCATGAGAGGGCTTTTTCTTTTGATAATGTGGAAAGAAAAATTTTTATGGTGCCTCTTGCCTACTATATTTGGCGGTTGAAACAAACATTAATCTGTATCCAAACCATAACAACTCATGAAGAGAGCATTACTTTTTCTTGCTGTTTGTCTGGGGGCGTTTTCGAGCACCCAAGCACAGGTAACCAGCATCACCGTTGAGGAGTTTTACACCGATAACGGGTCGGTAGCCAATTATCCCGCGGGTCACACAACCTATCGTATTTATGCCAATACGACCAATGCCACAGACCGTATCACAACGGTTTCAGGTAATGATGACAATCCTTTATCCGTTTATGTAACCGGACAAGGTATTTGGAATAGCCCAACAGGCGGTGGTGTGCTCGGAGATGCTTCTCCTTGTATTCTTTTTGATAACCCCGCAACGGCTATTGCAGAATATGATTCATACCTCACGGTAGGTGTGGCATGTAACGACGATGGTTCGTTGAACCAAGTTTACAAAGCGGAAGATTCTGCTCAGCCTTGGCAAAACCAGTCATTTGCAACTGCGCCTTATGGAGCAGGTGAATTTGTAGTCAATACGCCTGTAGGTGGAACCTGGTTCGTATTACCAGATAATCCTAACTCTGAGGCAGGTTCAGATTTGAAAGTTCTATTGGCTCAAATCACTACCGACGGTGATATCTGCGGTATTTTCAATTTGCAGGTTTTCCCGAACTACACAGGAGCAGGTTCCATTCCAGTTTATGGAACGTACGAGTTCTCATCGAACATCGGTTGTGTTGCCGGTTGCACAAATAGCGCTGCTTTGAACTTCAATGCAGACGCTGACTATGACAATGGTTTGTGTCTTCTTCCGTGTAACATTGATGTAAATGCTACCGCAACAACACTCCCTACATGCGCTGATTCTGATAACGGTGTAATCACCGTTACAGCAACAGGAGCGCAAGCGTTTTATGACTTCTTCCTCGACGGCGCATCGCAAGGCCTTTCAAGCGATGGTACTGAGTTGTACGATGGTTTGGGTGGAGGTTCTTTCACTGTGGTAGTGCGCGATACTCGCTTCGACAATGCATTGGCGAACCCAACAGGCATTGTTTGCGAAGCAACAGCTACCGTTACAATTGATGTTGCTCCTGTATTGCTTTCTGGCAGCGTAGGCAGCGCTATTGAATGTGCCGGTGAAAACAACGGATCGGTTTCTACCGATGCTGCAAACTACGGTGGTGGAACAGGTGCTTTATCCTTTGCATTGTTCAATAGTAATGGATCGGCTGTACTTGATGGCAACAACGATCCTGTTGTTGTTGCAACACCAAACTACACAGGTCTTACCGGTGGAACTTACTATTTTGTAGCTACAGATGCCGTGGGTTGTAACACTCAAGGTAACAACTTCACCATTGCAAGTCCGCTTGCCATCAATATGGAAGCGTCAGCTTCAGGTGTTGGTGCTTGCTACAACTCAACCGATGTTACCAAGATTGTTGCTTGGTTCGGTGGAACAGGTGATGTTGACTTCTCATTGGTGAATGACGGTACTTACCTCATCGAAGGAACACCTTCAACTGTTGTGTTGGATGGTTTGAACGTAGGTCCTCACACTATTTATGCGCAAGATGAAAATGGTTGTACTGCAGAATATACGTTCGAAGTATTGGGTGCACCTGCTATTGTAATCAATGCTGCTATCGATGCTCCATCTTGTAATGGTGACACAGACGGTTCTGTAACGGTAACATCAACCGGTGGTACCGGAGTAATCCAATACAGTTTTGATGGTGGTGCTCTTTCAACCAATAACTCGGTTAGCGGTTTGGGTAATGCTACTATCAGCGTTCAGGCTGTTGATGCTAACGGTTGTGAAACAACTGAAACAATCGAAGTTGCCGAGCCGGAAGTATTGGGTGCAGGTGCTGTTGTTTCTAACATTTCATGTAACGGTCTTACGGATGGTTCTATCACTGTAGAAGTTACCGGTGGTACTTTCCCATTCACCTATGCTCTTGACGGCACTCCAACAGTAACTGACACGAATCCTATCTTCAGTGGTTTGGATGCAGGAAGCTACGTTGTGAACGTTGTGGATGCTAACGGTTGTGCTTACACTGCAGCCTCAGCTGAGACTATTATTGAACCAACTGCTTTGGATGCTTCTGCTTCTGCTACCGACGTGAATTGCTTCGGAGATGAAAGCGGTGAAATAGAGGTAACTGCAACCGGTGGAACTGGAGCATATAGCTACAGTGTAAACGGTGGAGCACTTACTTCAACCAATACAATCAGCAATCTTGCAGCCGGTGAGTATGAAGTTACTGTATACGATGCAAACCAATGTACTGCAGTTGTAAATAACGTGACTGTAAGTCAACCGGCTTCTGCGGTAACTATCAATGGTCTTGCTGCTAACCCAATCGACGAAGATGCAGGTGGTAGCTCACCTTACACCGTTACCGGTGGAACATCACCTTATACTTACAGCTGGAGCGGTCCTGGTGGTTTCACCAGCACCAATCAGGATTTGACAGGTTTAACTTCAGCGGCTGATGCAGGTAACTATGTGCTTACTGTTACTGATGGTAATGGTTGTATCGCAACACAGACAATCACCGTAACCGGTTTGAATGAGTTGAACCGTGAGTACAACATCAGCATGTACCCTAACCCAAACAATGGTCAGTTTGTACTGAGCATGGAAGGTCTTGCGGGTGAAAGCATGTCATATTCAATCATCGATAACGCAGGTCGTATCGTAGTGTCTAAAGATTTGGGCAATGTACGTGCAACGCGCATCGAGTCGGTTGATAAGGCCGGTGCAGCAGCAGGCATCTACCAGGTTCGCTTGGTTATTGGCAGCGACTTGCACAGCCTTCGTTTTGTGAAACAATAAGATTCTTGGAATAGATAGAAAAAGGGCCGCAATCGCGGCCCTTTTTTGTTTAAAATACTTTCTCGTTGAGCATCCAGCCGGTTATACTCATTCGATCGCGTTGAGTGGTAAGTACCTCGTGTTCTTTTTCGCTGAGAAACAGCGCGAGCGTGCCCATGAGCGGTTGAATAGTAGTGGGTGTGTCATTTTCATCGTAAATACACAATTCACCACCATCGCCCGGTTGCCAGTTGCTATTTAAGTACAATACAGAAGATACAATTCTGGGAGAGCCTGCTTTGTGTCGATCAACGTGTTTCTTGTAAAAGGAGCCAGGCGGATAGAGTGCATAGTGACATTCATAATCGCGAATTCCCAAGTAGAAATTTCGATTGAGTTCTTCTATGACACCTTGGATTTTATCCAAATATATGCGCGTAGAAGGCAGTGCTCCGAACGGTTCAATCCATCTGATTAAATCTCCTCGCTGAGCGGTATCAATTTGTTGTGTTTGCTGTTTACCGATGCCCGCTTGACGAAAGCCCTCCAGCATGTGGAGTTGCTCGAAATCGGAGCGAATCGACTGCGCTTCAGGTTCAGTAAGAAATCCGGGTATTTCCACCCAACCTACCTCTTCAAAACGATCTAACCAATCGGCCATGGCACTGCTATTAGATGAAATCAAAATTAGAGAGCGAAAGTACCGAAAGCGCCGAGCATAATCCTACATTTGGAATTATCAAAGCACATGAGGGATGAATGAAGTTGTTTTGGTTACAGGTGCAAGCAGCGGCATAGGGAAAGCCATTGCAGCTATGTTGGCTCAACGGGGATATCGTGTCTTCGGTGCAAGTCGCACTATGAGTTCTTCATGGCCGGATGGGGTAGAGCACCTGCCCATGGATGTGACCAACGAAGAGAATGTTCGACAATGCATGCGCATCATAGAACATGAGTGCAATGCCTTACATGCCGTTATTAATAGTGCTGGCTTGGGCATGTTGGGGGCAATTGAAGATACTTCCTCGAAGGATATTCGTGAGCTCTTTGAGACTAACTTGGTTGGAGTGCATCACGTGTGCAAATGGGCATTGCCTCTGCTGCGGAAGACCCCGAGAGGTTTTATCATCAACATTACCTCCATGGCAGCCCAGATGGGCCTACCATATAGAGGGGCGTATTGCGCCAGTAAGTTTGCTGTGGAGGGATACACAGAAGCACTTTCCCATGAGTTGGCAGGAGAAGGCTTACATGCAGTTATATTGGAACCGGGAGATGTATCAACCTCCATCAATGCCCATCGCAAAGTGGTATCCTCTGTTTCGGACCATCACCGAGATCATCACGATCGAATTCATAGGCAAGTGAATCGTGAAGTTGACATGGGAATTGATCCTCGTGTGGTGGCAATCGCTGTCACCAAAATACTTCAATCGAGTCGTCCACGATTACGGTATCGTGTTGCACAGCCAAAGGCCAAGCTTGCTTATTATTTAATGCGAATACTGCCCGATCGTTGGTTTGAGTTCATTATTCGCAAGCACTATAAGCTATAAAAAAAGCCGCCCTGCAATAGGACGGCCTTTGTATGTTATGATTGAGCGGTTCGATTAATGACCGCCTTTCGCTTTGTCTTTTGTTTCGCCTTCAGGGGCATCCACCATTGCGTGAATCGTTACGATTGTTTGGATAGGCTCCGTGTTGGCAGTAATGGTAACCGTTTTTGATTGCTTACCCTTTTTACCGGTAGAGTTGAACTTCACTTTGATATCGCGAGATTCTCCGGCAGGAATTGGGTCTTTGGGATAGTCAGGAACAGTGCAACCGCATGAACCATGAGCTTCTTCCAAAATAAGAGGCTGTGAACCTGAATTGGTTACTTTGAAGGCACATTCTACCTGGTCACCTTGCTTGATGGTTCCGAAGTCATGTTCTTTCTTATCGAGAGTCATGGTTGTCTTCTCGCGTGTTTCCGACAACTTGCCATTCTCTGTGTTTGCCAACTCTCCGTTCTGCAACCCTGCGTTTGTTGAAGCGGTAGCATTTGGGTCTGTTGTGCTCATGGTAGCTGTTTCAGCCGGAGTTGACTCAGCGTTGCCCATTCCTTTTTTCAACTGGGTATACCCAATGAAGCCAAGGGCGCCGGCAAGCACTACCAGAATTCCTACTTTTAATCCGTTACTCATCGTATTGTGTTTTTAAGTTTTAAAATTGATGCTCAAAATTAATAGGCTTATTTGAAATCGGAATAGGCAAGCTTCATCTTTTCAAACGAGCCATCTTGAAGAACTTGAATTGCTTTCTTCAGGGCGGGATTCAAGTCATTAATAAATACATAGAATGCCTCGCCGTCGTATAGGTTTCGTGCAATCAATGCCTTGGTTCGCAAGCGAATGGCATGTTCTGAAGTTTTGAATTCGGCTTCGTTGTATTCCACCTTTTTTTCCGTTAGACGGGCAATCATGTCGGACATGGCATTCGCTGGAAGTTCATATTTAGCGCTGAATTCCTTCACCGTGGGGTATTTTTCAATCAGGGAAGCACGATTCACATTGGTGTATTCCATGACCCAATCGTTGTTGACGCCGGTTCGCAGCATTTCACTGAAGTAATTGCTGTTTTCTGATGTATCGAGCGGTACGAAAATATCGGGTAAAATTCCACCGCCTCCATAGACTGTTCGCTTCTTTAAGTTGGTGAAGTATTTCAGCGAATCGGGGAGGTTGAGGCTATCGAGGCTGAACAGTTCGCCGTTTTTGAAGCGTTTTTCCTTGTCCTTCTCATATTCAGCCAAACCATCTTCATACGACTTTTGGATGCAGCGTCCAGCCGGAGTGAAGTATTTCTGGACAGTCAATCGCACCATGCTGCCATCGGGAAGTCTTACCGGACGTTGCACAAGACCTTTACCAAACGATCGACGACCGATAATGAGTCCTCGGTCCCAGTCTTGCACAGCGCCGCTGAGGATTTCGCTTGCTGAAGCCGAGGATTCATCGATCAGCACGATGAGACGTCCTTTCTCATAGATGCCTTTCTTTTCAGGGTTAGCTCTGCGTTCGTCGCGGGGGAACGAGCGACCTTCGGTATACACGAGCAAACGATCGCCTGAAATGAACTCGTCGCACATTTCTACTGCGATATCCAACAATCCGCCACCATTTCCCTGTAAATCGATTACAAGGTCTTTCATGCCTTCTGCGCGAAGTTCATTGATTGCTTTGCGCATTTCTTCGGCAGTGGTTTGTGCAAAGCGGCTAATTTTCACGTAGCCGATGCCGGGAGCTGCCATGTAAGAAGCGTCAACGGAATAGATCGGAATTTTGTCGCGAACAATCGTGTAGAATAGAAGATCTTTTTCGCGATTGCGCTCTATACCAACGGTCACTTTAGTGCCTTTCGGACCTTTGAGTTTTTTCATGACATCGCTGTTTTTGATGCCTATGCCGGCAACGTTTTCTCCGTCGATTTTGACGATTTTATCGCCGCTGCGAATGCCAAGTTTTTCCGAGGGACCACCTTGAATGGGTTCGATTACCTGTATGGTGTCGTGCAGAATTTGAAACTGGACACCGATACCATCGAAGCTTCCTTGCAGTGGCTCGTTGGCTGCTGATACTTCTTCTTTCGATAAGTAAACGGAATGAGGGTCGAGCTCTTCCAACATGTGAACGATTGCCTTTTCAACCAGTTCAGATGAGTTCACCGTGTCAACGTACATCAAATCGATGTAATTGAGTAAGGTTGAGAACTTGTCGGTGGTTTCGGCAGTGTTCTTAATTTGAGCGTTCAGTGATAGTGCGGAGCAAATTATCAGAGCGCTTGAAGTGATTAGTTTCTTTACCATAGTATTCGTGGAGGTAAAAGTAATTTTAGCAAGGCCTTTAGAAATATAAAAATTGGTTAAGATATTCAAGGAGTGTTGGTAAGAAAGTAACAAACGAGACTGTATCTTGCCACCAATGCGTGGGTCAATGTTCAATTATATACTCTTTTGCCAGATTGCAATGGCTCCTCTTTGCGCAGTAGCTCAGCAGTATGTGGATTTGGCCAGGGTGTATTTCCTTTCAACTCCGTTAAATCGATTTGACAGTAGCTCTGTTTCGACCGAGTTGTTTGAGTACAATGCTGATTTGACCCTACCTATCAAACTTTCAAGTCGCGCGGTATTCACAACAGGCACTTCGGTTGAGAGCTTTCGCACCCGACTGGATGATTCATCGGAAGAATATGCTTCCACGTTGGGTTTGTTGCTAAAAGTGGGGTTGAATTATCGCCATTCTGAACGCCTGCGAATGACGTATATGTTTTTGCCACGCTATAGTGGTGATGGAGGTTCCTTTGCGCGCAATGATCTTCAACTGGGAGGATTGGCCATTGGGAAATGGAAAAAGTCTGAGGATTGGACCTGGCAATTTGGAGCGATGTATAACAGGGAGTTATTTGGTCCATTCGTAGTGCCCTTGCTTGGCTTCTATGCTCACAGCAAGGAGAGCCGATGGGAAGCCAATTTCATGTTGCCTGCTTCTGCCGATATTAACTATACGCTGACCACGAAGATGCGATTGGGGACATCCTTTGTTTCAGGAGTTCGTTCTTTTTTCATGAACGATACAGATTTTTCTCCTAACGATGCCTATTGGGTTAAAAGCACCAACGAGCTCTATGGTTATTTGCATTGGGAGCCTCTGCGTGGACTAATTGTTCAAGGAAGGATTGGTTTTTCTGTAGCTCGTAAGTTTTCGTTGTATGCAATTGGAGACGAGCTGGATTGGGCGTTGATGTCAATTAAATTTGGTGATGACCGAACAAGGTTGAATTCTGATTTTGCTGATGGTTCCATTTTTCAGCTTCGGTTAATTTATCGTTATTACACTGAATAAATCCTTTTCACAAGCATCTTTGCACGCATCTTTTAAATTCAGCGCATGACACTCCTCGACGGTTTAGCGACATCACGACAAATAAAATCGGAGTTGGCTCAAGTAGTTAAAGAAATGACTGAGCGTGGTGAGCGGCCTCCTCATTTGGCTGCGGTTCTGGTGGGGAATGATGGCGCAAGTTTGACCTATGTAACCTCGAAGGTAAAGTCCTGTGAAGAGGTTGGTTTTCGCTCGACCCTTATTCAGAAGGATGCTTCCATAACGGAGATAGAGTTGCTTCAGCTGATCGCAGATTTGAATTCCAAAGCGGATTTGGATGGTTACATCATTCAATTGCCTTTGCCGAAGCATATCGATGAGAAAAAAGTACTCCTCGCTGTAGATCCTTCGAAGGACGTCGATGGTTTTCATCCGGAAAATGTGGGACGCATGGCCTTGGGTTTACCATGCTATTTACCCGCAACACCGGGTGGTATTTTAGAACTTTTGCGCCGCTATCAAGTGCCAACAGAGGGCAAGCATTGCGTCGTTATTGGAAGATCGCATATTGTTGGTTTACCGATGAGCATTTTGTTGCAGCGAAATAGGGTGCCCGGCAACTGCACAGTGACGATCACTCATAGCAAAACCAAGGACTTGGATCAAATTTGTAAGCAGGCAGATATTATTGTTGCAGCTCTGGGTCGACCCGAATTTCTGAAAGGATCGATGGTGAAGGATGGGGCTGTTGTGATTGATGTTGGCATCACGCGTGTGGAGGATTCTTCTAAAAAGTCGGGCTTCCGATTGGCCGGCGACGTTGAGTTTTCTTCTGTTTCTCCCAAGTGTAGTTTCATTACGCCTGTTCCGGGTGGAGTAGGACCCATGACCATTGTGACGTTGCTGCAAAATACCCTGCAGGCTCGCTTAGCAAGAAACTAGCTTTATTCGTAACCTTCTTATTTCTTGTTCGTACGAATTGTATCGATAAACTATCGGTACAAACTAAAAACGAACAGCGATGATTACCAATGAACGATGGCTGAAGGCAAAACGATGGGTTTTGTTTTCTATGACTGCTATTTCAACCTGGTTGTTTTTGCGACCATGATTACGGTTGATAATTAGTTTTTACAAAAATGAAACAAAATCTCAACGGGTCCCGTTAAAGGAACCTAACTAACAATAAACCCTAAACACACATAGTAATGAATCCAATAAATGAATGGAAGCACGAAGTTTTGCAGCGCCTGATTGTAATTTTTCTAGGACTGCTAACATTGGGCGTTGTAGTTCAATCTTGCGGAACCACGCATCACTCTTGCTCGGCGTATAACCGAGTTGAGATTCCACAGCAGCCTTAACGGGAGAGTTGTGTAGATGTGGGTTATCGTTCCTTATACTTTAAACAAGCTGCTTCGGCAGCTTTTTTTATGCCTTGTTCATGGCAGTCACGATTTTGACCGCTTCGACAGCCTCGCCTACATCATGCACGCGTAAAATGGAGGCATTGTTCATAAGAGCTATGGTGTTGGCCACGGTGGTTGCATTGAGGGTTTCTCCGGCATCCTTGCCTACCAGCAGTTGCAGTGATTTCTTGCGGCTCAATCCGGCCAGAATAGCACAGTTCAGCGTAGTGAAAAGATGGAGTCCTCTGAGCAGCTGAAGGTTATGCTGAAGTGATTTCCCAAAGCCAAAACCCGGATCGATGATAATTTGGTGTGCCCCCATTTTTTGCAGCTGCTCGATTTTTTCATTGAAATAATTGAGCACTTCTGCGACCACGTCTTCGTATGCTGGATTGTGCTGCATCGTTTGTGGCTCACCCTGAATGTGCGTTAGCACATAGGGCACCTGTAATTGAGCAACTGTCGAGAACATATTGGGGTCCAGCGAGCCACCGCTCACATCGTTGATGATATTGGCGCCTGCAGCGCATGCTTCGGCTGCTACCTCGCTGTAAAAAGTATCAATGGAGATACATACATTCGGAAAAGCTCCGCGCAGCAGTGTAATAGCCGGAATTGCACGTTGCATCTCTGTTTTTGCATCCAGGCGTTCGGCACCCGGACGAGTACTTTGTCCGCCTACGTCTAGTATGGCTGCACCTGCATCTATCATGCGCTTGGCACGATCCAGAAGTTCGCTTTCGGCCGTTATGCGGCTTTCGGCATGAAAGGAGTCGGGGGTGATATTGAGAATGCCCATCACCTTGGGTACGTCGAGTGCAAGGCTTCCGCCCGGGAAGGTTAGTTCATAAAATGAAGAATCAGAAACCATAAAGGGCTGTTTTAGATGCCTTGTGTGATGCAAATTTGCGTACAAATATGGACGAGACTCTTCAACACACCGCCAAACAATTCGATTCGGTCATTGCGCATTGTCGCGAGTTGTTTACGAAAAAGACCCGCGACTACGGAACGGCTTGGCGCATCTTGCGCACTTCCAGCTTAACCGATCAAATTTTTATCAAGGCGCAGCGCATTCGAACCTTGGAAGAAAAGGGCACCAGCAAGGTGGGTGAGGCCATCGATGATGAGTTCGTTGGAATTATCAATTACGCGGTAATGGCCTTAATACAACTCCAGCTTTCGGATGATGCGCGCACGGAAATTTCAGCGGATGAGGCTACGAGTCGCTACGACGAACAAGTGAGCATCACCAAGTCGTTGATGCTCGATAAGAATCATGATTATGGCGAAGCTTGGCGCGATATGCGTGTTTCATCTTTTACCGATTTGATATTGATGAAGCTGCTGCGCATCAAGCAAATTGAAGACAATCAAGGAAAAACAATCGTAAGCGAAGGAATTGATAGTGGATACCGAGACATTCTGAATTACGCGGTGTTTGCTCTGATTCAATTGGGGCACGCCAATCACTAGTACCCATGGGAACTTTTCTACTACGCAAATTGGGGTATGGAATACTGGTATTGCTGGGCGTAGTGACCATGGTTTTTTTTCTGTTCAACTTAACACCCGGTGATCCCGTGCGCAATCTCGTGGGAGAGAATGCATCGGAGGAGGTGGTAGCGAATATGCGCCGCAAACTCGACCTCGATTTGCCGGTGGGAAAGCGTTTTCTGCTTTATGTGAATGACCTCTCTCCGCTGGCAGTGCATAGTGATCAGGAGGATTCGAGGGTGTATTTCAATCCGGACGATTATACCGGTATTCGATTGCATTGGAGCGCAGGGGGAACCGCTCTTTATCTGAAAGCACCTTATCTGAAGCGTTCTTTTCTTTCCGACAAGAGTGTATCGGCGATCTTAGCGGAGGTCATGCCGGGTACCATTGTGTTGGCGGTTGTTTCTATTGGTATTGCATTGATTTTAGGCATGCTCATGGGCATTGCTGCGGCGTTGAAGAAGGATGGGTTCTATGACCGGCTAATACTCTTGGTATCTGCGTTGGGCATGGCGGGACCTTCTTTTTTTGTGGCCATTCTGGTAGCTTGGGTGGGTGCCGTGTTGTGGAGAGAGCACATCACGATTTCCGTTGGTTTTTTGTTATTCGCGATGTCTATCGTTGTTGCAGCTATTGTGTTTCAGAAAAGAAAGACGGTTGCTATTTGGATGTTGCCTTTGGTTGCGTTGGTATTGAGCGTCATGAATGTCTCTCCGTTTTTATCGGTGTCGTGGATGCTTCCCGGAACAGGGCTCAACATGACGGGCAGTTTGTATAGTGTAGATGTATGGAAGGGAGAGTTTTTGGATGTACAGAATTTGATTCTTCCTGTAATTACACTCATGATTCGTCCGCTGAGTGTGATTGTTCAGCTTACGCGTAGCTCGTTGCTCGATGTGATGCAGCAAGATTATATACGCACTGCCCGTGCAAAGGGTTTGTCTGAGCGTGAGGTCATATTTAAGCATGCGTTGCGCAATGCATTGAATCCGGTGATTACGGCAGTGAGCGGATGGTTTGCGTCATTGCTTGCCGGGGCCATCTTTGTAGAGTTTGTGTTCGGATGGAAGGGCTTGGGCCAACAAATGTTTACAGCCATTGAGAACCAAGATATGCCCGTAGTGATGGGCGGAGTGATTGTGATAGCCTCTGCCTTTGTGCTTATCAATCTAATCGTCGATATTCTGTACGGCTGGATTGATCCTCGTGTGCGTGTTTCCTAGCGTTTTCTATAGATGTTGCTCGATGAGTTGTTTTAGCTGAAACGCAGGAACAACGCCCGATTGTCTCCAAACAACTTGCCCTTTCTTAAAGAGCAACAGAGTGGGAACACCCCGAACTTGAAATGCTTGCGCAGCTTGTTGGTTTTTGTCTA
>JBKCGW010000139.1:0-2120 GCA_046303175.1 Flavobacteriales bacterium | reverse complement strand
CACCTCTACTCCATCGGCTACATGCACGAAGACGAAGGGTTCAACCGCTTCATTGCGTACCTCAACCTGTTCGTGTTTTTCATGCTCATTCTCATTTTGGGCGATAGTTACCTCACCATGTTTGTGGGTTGGGAAGGCGTTGGTCTATGTTCATTCATGCTCATTGGCTTCTGGTACAAAGACATGAAGAACAACGATGCAGCGAAGAAGGCATTCATCGTAAACCGTATCGGTGACCTTGGATTGATTCTCGGTATGTGCTTGCTGTTTGCGTATAGCGGCACGTTGAAATACGACGAACTCTACATTTCCGATCGCGCCATTGGAGGCATTCCTACCGACGTTGCTACAGCGATCGGTATTCTGCTCTTCATCGGAGCTATGGGTAAGAGCGCGCAAATTCCGCTGCACACTTGGCTGCCCGATGCAATGGCCGGACCTACTCCTGTTTCGGCGCTCATCCACGCCGCTACGATGGTTACCGCGGGTATCTATATGGTAGCGCGTAGCAGCAACCTGTATGCAATGACTGAAACCGCAGGTGATATCATTACATGGGCCGGTATTCTCACTTCATTGCTCGGAGCTACCATTGCTCTCACACAAAACGATATTAAGAAAGTACTCGCCTACTCCACCGTTTCACAGCTCGGACTCATGTTCGTTGCGCTGGGAATGGGAGCATATAGCACCGCTGTTTTCCACGTTATAACACACGCATTTTTTAAGGCGTTGTTGTTCTTGGGAAGTGGTTCTGTAATTCACGGTATGGGTGGCGAACAAGACATTCGCCGCATGGGTGGTTTGAAGAAGCACATGCGCACCACACATCTCACCTTCCTCATCGGTACCATTGCCATCGCCGGTATTTTCCCTTTCTCAGGTTTCTTCTCGAAAGATCAAATCATTGCAGTAGCGTTTGAAGAAAACAAGTTGATGTTCCTATTGAGCTTGGTAGTGAGCGCATGCACAGCGTTCTACATGTTCCGTTTGTACTTCCTCACGTTCCATGGCAAATTCCGCGGTACACACGAGCAAGAACATCACCTGCATGAATCTCCTGCAGTGATGACCATTCCATTGATGGTGCTTGCAGTACTTTCTGTTGTTGGCGGATTCATTGGACTTCCTCATGCTGTTGGAGAATCGATGCACATGCATTGGCATTGGCTCGATCATTACCTCGACGGAACCGTTGTGATGCCTGCATTGCATATGGACCTCAATACCGAATTGATGCTGATGGGACTGGCAACGGTAATCGCCGTTGGCGGTATTTATTTCGCATGGCTTAAGTATGCCAAGCGCGGTGAATTGGCTTTGGAAGACAAAGACATTACCTCAGCCTCGCACAAATTGCTGCTCAACAAATACTGGTTTGATGAATTGTATGACGCCATCATTCGCAAACCAGTGGATGCTATCAGCAAGGCGTTCAGCTCATTTATCGAACCTCACGTAATTGATGGCCTGGTAGAAGGCACAGGCAGCAGCACCGATGCTACCGGTAACAAGCTTCGTCTCCTGCAGTCGGGTAGCTTGTTCTTCTATATCCTCGCCTTTGTTGTCGGACTCATTGCACTACTCCTTTACATCTAAAACCTATGCTCACACTCTTACTGTTAGCAATACCTCTTCTCGCAGCAGCGCTGTTGTTTGCAAGCAGCGCTAAAAATGCGCGCACTCTGGCACTCGGTGCAGGTATTCTCGAACTACTCGTTACACTGGCTGCATTCTTCGTGAATGGAAAAGAAGGTTCAGAAGCCCTGCTTACCTTCAATCGTGAGTGGATAGGTCCATTGGGAATTTCATATGCCTTCACGCTCGATGGTATTTCGTTGGTGATGGCATTGCTCGTTGCGCTCTTGCTGCCCATCATCGTTTACGCGTCGTTTAACCGCACCTTCAAGAACCCACACTACTTCTATGGCTTGATGATGCTCATGGCAGCTTCTATGATGGGAGCCTTCATCACCACCGACGGGTTGTTGTTCTACGTATTCTATGAATTCGCACTTATTCCGATTTACTTCATGATTCTTTCGTGGAGTGAGCACCCGAACAAATCGAAAATCACATTGAAGTTTTTCATCTACACGCTTTTCGGTAGTTTGTTCATG
>JBKCGW010000138.1:0-2287 GCA_046303175.1 Flavobacteriales bacterium | reverse complement strand
TGGATGGTTGTTCAAAACCTGTCAGCAGGCAATAGAAAGCCGGTGAAGTGAGTTAGTAATTTGCCCGATGAACAACACTATCATGAATCGCATACTCACGCTCATATTCGTTTTGCTGCAGCTTTCGTTGACAGCCCAAGTTCAGGAATACAAGGACCAATTTCCTAATGGAAAAACACGCAGCGAAGGAAACTATGTCAATGGTTTCGAGGAAGGCGTTTGGAAGTATTACTACGAAACAGGAACGCTACAAGAGGAAGCCAACTACAAAAAAGGCAAGTTGCACGGTAGTGTAAAGCGCTATCACTCGAACGGGAAGCTCATGGTGGAAGGATATTTCGACTTGAATGTGCAGGATAGTATCCAACGCACCTTCACCGCTGAGGGAATTCTGGTTGAAGAAGGTCAGTATTTAAAGGGGTCAAAAACCGGTCGTTGGAATTATTTCTTTGCCACAGGGGACACCATGATGGTGGAAGAATTTGCAGGGGCAGAAGAATTGCTGTGGTTGTATTGTGATGCCAATAAAATCCGCACAGTGAGCAACGGAAGCGGTATCATGGAGGAAAAATTCGAGAATGGGAAAACACTTCGCAGCTCGTCGTATAAGAACGGCAGGCTCGATGGTCCTTTCGTGGAAAACTATAACGGCGGTTCGGTTCGAATTCGAGGTAATTACAAGGAAGGAAAAGAAGATGGCCTTTGGGAAGAGCAATACCCTTCAGGAAACATGAAGCGTCATGCGCATTACAAAATGGGCATTCTCCACGGGCAGTTCACGGAAAAATACTCGAAAGGCCAAGTATCTGTGACAGGCAACTATGCCGACGGCAAAAAAACAGGCCATTGGATCTGGTATCTCGAAAACGGGGTGAAGGATATGGAAGGCGACTTTAACAACGACCTACAAGAAGGAGAGTGGGTGTTTTACTATGGTAATGGCAACCCTGAATATTGGGGCCCCTACAAGCAAGGAAAAATGAATGGATTTTGGCAATGGAAATACTGGGAGGGCCGAGCATGGAAATCAGGCGAAATGGTCAACGACAAAAAGCACGGACCTTGGGAATACTGGTATGAAAGCGGAAAGCCCCTGATGAAGGGAACTTTCAAATACGACCTCGAAGAAGGGGAATGGACTTCCTGGTATACCAACGGATACATTCAGGACATTGGTAACTACGAACACGGCCAGATGAACGGAAAATGGACCGGCAACCATTCGAACGGAGTGAAGAGTTACGAAGGCGAGTGGAGCATTGTCAAAAGCAAGGATCAATTTGCTCAAACCATGAGTGACTTGTACAAAATCAAAACCGATACACTGCCTAAAGTCAAATCCGGTGATGTGAAGCACGGAAAGTGGACCTACTGGAGTGAAACGGGTAGTGTAGAAAAAATTGAAACCTATGGAGCCGATGGCTCACTGCACGGACCTTTCGAATCATACAACAACGGAAAACTCGAAAGCAAAGGCAGCTACAAGAACGGCAAGCCGGATGGCAAATGGTCATACTTCCATCCACACGGAGCGCCCATGCGCGACTGCACATTCAAGGAGGGCAAATTGAATGGGAAGAGTTTGGTTTACGACGCCAGAGGTCGCATCATCGAAGAGTCGAATTACAAGAGCAACAAGCTTGATGGAACCTACATCAGCTACGACGAAAAAACAGGTAAAGAAAAAATTCGCATCGAATACGAGAATGGCAAAGCGAAGCAGAAGTAATCGACTATCGATTTAGTTGCTTCCGTTCATCCATTCCTCAATTTCCTCCACCTCTATCGCAAACTGATCAAACATATCCGTATTGCCATTTTTGGTAATCACGATGTTGTTCTCTATGCGAATTCCTAGGCTTTCCTCACGAATGTAAATTCCTGGCTCTACGGTAAACACATTGCCTTCCGCTATCGGTAGACTCCAATCACCCACATCGTGCACATCCAAACCAAGGAAGTGAGAGGTTCCGTGCATGAAGAACTTTTTATAGGCAGGCCACTCAGGGTTTTGATTCTTCACATCATCCATCGAAATCAGCTTCAAATCAACGAGCTCCTTGGTCATTAATTCTCCCACTTGCTTGTGGTACTCATGCATGAATACACCCGGCTTCAGCAACGCTTTTGCTCCTTTCATCACGTTGAGCACGGCATTGTACACATCGCGCTGACGAGGAGTGAAGCGTCCATTCACCGGAATACAACGCGTCATATCGGCATTGTAGTTTCCGTATTCCGCACCTACGTCCATCAGCAACAAATCGCCATCCTTGCAGGGCTTATC
>JBKCGW010000137.1:0-21423 GCA_046303175.1 Flavobacteriales bacterium | reverse complement strand
TAGCAGGTTTGTACCTGTTTATGAACTGAGATTGAACCTGTGACCTGACAAATTCAAAACGGAAAACTCCTGAAGTTTGTTCTCACTTCAGATGAAAATTCGACCCCCTAAATTTTGATGAAACAACTGATTGAAAAATATAAGAACATGTTTCCGTGGTTTGTCGATTTCTGGTACTACATCGTTATGATTGTACTTTTTATAGTCCTTGCAATTATTTTTCTCTAATCGGTAGCATCTGCCATTTTTCTGCAATGGCAAGCACTTGAGGCAATACAAGCGTCTTTTCATCATTCTGAATTACTGCGTTTGCCTGTTGTAAAAGTTGTTCCTCTGACCACTGACGAGCTATTCTTGCGCGCACTTCATCAGCAGCAATTGCGTTTCGCTTCATCACTCGTTCGATTCGTAGATTTTCAGGAGCGGTCACAACAACTACCTTATCACAATCGGTGTGACTTCCGCTCTCAAAGAGGATAGCTGCTTCATGAATAACCGCAGTGCATGGTTGTTTTTCTTTCCATTCCTGAAATCGCTTTCCGACACGCGGGTGAACAAGGGCATTGAGTTTTGTCAATGATTCGGCATCGGAAAAAACAATGCCGGCCAATGCTTCGCGATTCAAACTGCTGTCATCATTCAAGATTTGTGGTCCGAATATTTTCACAACCTCGGGTAACAAGGTGGGATCTTCTGCATACAACTTCTTCGCCTCGCTATCGGCATCAAACACTGGCACTCCCAATGTGCTGAACACACGAGCTACTGTCGATTTACCTGAACCAATGCCGCCTGTGAGGCCGATGACTTTCATGCGGTAAAAATAGGATAGTCGTTTTGGTTAAGAAGGAAGTCTCGTGTTGCGTGTATTGTGCGATGCAGTTTAACGCGACCATAGACAACCGACCAGGTCATCTTGTAGAGCGATAATACCACGACCATAAACAATTACTGCACGACTGAAGCGAGGATTTGTGGTCGTGGTGAATGTTTCTAGGCTAAGCGTATCGCCAAAGGCGGGCTGCAATCCATTCAATGACGCGGATTGAAAGAAGTAATCATTGGTGATAAGAGCGGAAAAAATGTTGATGTTAATTGAGCACGTATCTGTTTCATGATCCACGTTGATGCTATATGACAATTCATTGGCATTGGATGACAACAAGCTGGTGCTCATACCACAGGAAGCAGTGCAGTAAGGTGCACTGCCTGAGCCTCCAACGCTCCAAACATTACGCTTTGCTGTATGGGCTTCTGTCTTGCTGTATACATCCGTAGTAAATAACAGACTGTCGCCTGCTGAATTGTAAAACATCAAACGATTTTCTTGAGGAATGTAGGCACTTAGGTTTTCCGGAAATCCGGGGCAGTTTTTCTCTTCGGCGCAGGAAGTGAAAAGAATCACCAACGAGAGTATAATTCCGAAGTGAATGCTGAGGATGAAATTATCGGTGGTCTTCATGCTGTAAAAGTAATTGAGCGAATCGCAAAGGGCGACACGTGGGGCTTGTTTAGAAGCAACTGAGAAAATTCATAGTTCGATGTGGGTAGGGATGACGCGATTATCCGATTTTTGTGCGCAAATCCACCCCATGAGCCATCGTATCGCCCCCAGTATCCTGTCTGCTGACTTCGCAAATCTTCAGCGCGACGTAGAAATGATTAACCGCTCGCAGGCCGATTGGTTTCATGTCGATGTGATGGATGGCGTGTTTGTTCCGAATATTTCATTTGGAATGCCTGTCATCAAAGCGGTGCACAAGCACGCAAAGAAACCTCTCGATGTACACCTCATGATTGTAGATCCCGATCGATACATCAAAGATTTCAAAGCTTGCGGAGCCGAATTGCTCACTGTGCACTATGAAGCATGCACGCATTTGCATCGCACGTTACAAGCCATTCGCAGTGAAGGCATGAAGGCGGGTGTTGCGATTAATCCTCATACACCTGTGAGTGTGCTAACCGATATATTGGGTGACGTCGATTTAGTGTTGCTGATGAGCGTGAACCCGGGTTTCGGTGGACAATCGTTTATCGAAAACACGTTCGCAAAACTCGGTCAGCTCAAAGCCATGCGCGATGAGCGCCACCTTTCCTTCCTTATTGAAATCGATGGTGGAGTCAACGACACCAATGCAGCCAAGCTCATACATGCCGGCGCTGATGTGTTGGTAGCCGGTAATTATGTGTTTGCTTCAAGCAATCCGGAGGAGGTGATTGCGGGTTTGAAAAGATATTAATTTCTCAAAAACGCTTAGTGGGATTAGGCCAGTGCTGCAATACACTTTTTTTTAATGTATAAACCGAAAAAGTGAATTCATTATGTTGTTAAATTTGACAATATACTTTTCACTATGCGAGCAAGCTTATTCTCTTTCTTCATGTTGCTGAGCGCCTTCGTAGGCGCGCAAGCACCAGTACTCATTCCTTACCAAGCTGTTGCTCGCGATGGCGAGGGGCAAACTCTGGCTAGCAGCACAATCAATGCACGGTTTACCCTCCACGACGCTACTGCCACAGGTCCTGCTGTGTGGCAAGAATTACAAACGATTGCCACTTCATCTCTCGGTTTATTTACAGCTCAACTTGGCAGCAGTGTGCCGCTTACAGTTGTGGATTGGTCTAGTGGTGCTAAATTTATTCAGGTGGAATTTGACCTTGGCAATGGATATATTGATTTAGGCACTCAACAACTATTAAGCGTACCCTTCGCATTGCATGCGGCAAGTGTACGTTTGAACGTGAGCAATACGGGTGACACGCTCTTCGTAGGCGACAGCAGTTATGTGCTCATACCGGGCATCAGCCTTGCGAACAACGGTGGTAGCTCTAGCATCAGCGAGCATACTTGCGGCACCGCCAACGTTCACAATTCTAACCGTTTATATGGCAGCGTCACAGACCATGAGGGTAATGTGTACAAAACGATTGTAATTGGCTCGCAAGAGTGGATGGCAGAGAACTTAAATCTAGCAAGTTATGCCGACGGCACACCACTGCCCGAAGTAACCGATCCTTTAGAGTGGGCTGACCTCACAACGGGTGCCTGGTGCTATTACAACAATGAGGCAAATTACGCTTGCCCCTATGGCAAACTATATAATTGGTATGCTTGTGTAGACGCTCGCCAGTTGTGCCCCGTGGGTTGGCACGTGCCAACGGATGACGATTGGTTGGCATTGACAGACTACCTGGGCGGTGTTGAATTTGCGGGTGGCAAAATGAAAACCACGGGTTCTGTTGAAGCGTCCACTGGCTTTTTCCTCTCACCAAATGCAGACGCCTCAAACATCAGTGGGTTCTCGGCGATTCCCGGTGGTGGGCGCTATTCAGCTGGTAACTTCAACCTCCTTGGTGCGCAGGCGTGTTGGTGGAGTTCCACGGCGGGAAGCGAAACCAATTCTTGGGATCGTTACCTTCTCTACAACTCCGGCAGCGCCTACAGAGGCAGCGGTGCAAAGCACTTCGGCTTCTCTGTTCGCTGCCTCCGAGATTAACCTTGAACGCAACGCCCTTTCACAGGCCGTCATCCTGAAGCGCTGTTAAAAGTTGCTTCATCCGCTTTGGCACAATTAGCTTCGGCCCGAAGACCCACCCGAACCGTACTTCGTACTTAGTCCTCAGTCCTTATCTTCGCGCCATGGACATCAACGCCCTAAAAGCCATCTCGCCTGTAGATGGTCGATATAGCAAACAAACGCAAATCCTAAGCGGTTACTTTTCCGAGCACGCGCTCATGAAATACCGTGTATGGGTCGAAATAGAATACTTCATAAGTCTTTGTGAAATCCCACTTCCACAGCTCGCCAACGTAACTCCTTCGCAGCTAGAAAGTCTTCGCAAGGTGTATTGGGAAATGTCGGACGACGATGTGCTGCGCATCAAAGAATTGGAGCGCACCACAAACCACGATGTAAAAGCAGTGGAATATTTTCTGAAGGAAAAGTTTGAAGGACTCGGTCTTTCTTCCTACAAAGAGTTCATTCACTTCGGTCTTACCTCTCAAGACATTAACAATACAGCCATACCGGCGTCGTTCCGCGATGCCATCGAGGAGGTGTACATTCCGGCGGTAGATCGCATCTTAGAGCGATTAGTGAACTTCTCTAAAGAATGGAAAGACATACCCATGCTGGCTCGCACGCATGGTCAGCCGGCGTCGCCAACCAAGTTGGGAAAGGAGTTCTACGTTTTTGTGGATCGGCTAGATGAGCAACTCAATCAGCTTGAAGAAATTCCATACAACGCAAAGTTTGGCGGGGCTACAGGTAATTTCAACGCGCATCATGTGGCTTATCCCTCCATTGATTGGGCCGATTTCGCTACAGGATTTCTAGCTACCAAACTGAACCTGCGTCGCTCGCGTTTTACCACGCAAATCGAGCATTACGATAACATGGCCGCAGCGTTCGATGCGCTGAAAAGAACGAATACCATTTTGGTCGATTTAAGCCGCGATATCTGGACCTATATCTCCATGAACTACTTCCGTCAAAAAGTGAAGGAAGGGGAGATTGGATCATCGGCTATGCCGCATAAGGTCAACCCGATTGACTTCGAAAATGCTGAAGGAAACTTGGGAATCGCAAACGCACTGCTCGAGCATCTTTCCGCAAAACTGCCGGTAAGCCGCTTGCAGCGAGATCTCACCGATAGCACGGTATTGCGCAACATAGGGGTGCCTTTCGCTCACATCATCATTGCGTTCAACTCAATCGAAAAGGGACTCGATAAGCTGCTGTTGAACGAGGATGCGCTGCGCCGCGATTTAGAAGATAACTGGGCTGTGGTTGCGGAGGCTATTCAAACTATTTTGCGTCGCGAAGGATATCCCAATCCATACGAAGCGCTGAAAGAACTTACACGAGGCAAAGCACAAGTAACTTCTTCCGATATCGCATCCTTCATTGATACCCTTCAATTGAACGATGAGGTGAAGAAGGAACTCAAAGCAATTACTCCAAGTAATTATACCGGCGTGGACCTGTTGGATGCTGAGATAGGATAGACGCTATGAGCAAACTGCGCGAAATATGGGGATTGGTGCGGGTCTATCGCACGAGTATAGGGGTGAACTTTGTGTTCAATATCCTCAATGCTGTATTCTCGCTGTTTACGTTTTTGGCTGTAGTACCCTTTCTATACATCCTCTTTCGCGTCAATTCAAGCACTCCTTCTTCAACGGCCAATAGCAATGCACTTTGGCAATGGGCCAGCACATCGCTCGATGCATTTATTGCAGCCAACGGACAGGGTATGGCTCTGGCGCTGATGTGTGGTTTTATAGTAGTACTGGCTTTATTGAAAAACCTGGTCAACTACCTTTCGCTATTAAGTATTGCGAAAATTCGAACGTCGGTATCACGCGATTTGCGCGAGAAGCTATACCAAAAGATTCTCGATTTGCCCGTGGCCTATTTTACCAACGAACGCAAAGGCGATATCATTTCGCGCATGACCAACGACCTCATGGAAATTGAGTTCAGCGTCATCGGGACACTCGAAGCACTGTTGAAGTCGCCGGTTATGATTGTCATTTCGCTGGCTACACTCATTGTTATCAGCTGGAAACTCACCTTGTTTGCATTGCTGTTTTTACCGCTCAGCGGTTTTCTCATTTCCCGCATAGCCAAGAGCTTGAAAAATGCAGCTAAAAGAGGGAAGGGTAGTCTGGGTGACCTCATCTCCGTAATCGAAGAGACCCTCACTGGCAATCGGATCGTGAAGGTATTCAATGCGGAGAAACAATTCAAGAAGCGTTTCGATGAAATGAACGACTCTTATTTCCGGTTGATGCATCGTCTGTATCGCCGTGAATACTTGAGTTCACCCATGAGCGAGTTCATCTCTCTTATCGTAATCTCTATTCTTCTTTTTGTAGGTGGTCGCATCGTTATTAGCGGCGAAATGGGAGGAGAGTTGCTGATCGGTTACCTGGTTGTTTTTTCGCAGATTATCCAACCTGCGCGTGCCTTCAGCGACGCCATCTTCAAGATCAGTAAGGGGGCAGCATCACTCGAGCGTATCAACGAAATTTTGGATGCTCCGCTCACCGTGAGTGATCCTGCACAGCCGGTAGCTCTCGAGAAGTTTAATGAACGCATAGAGTTTCGCAACATCCGCTTTGGCTATTACGGTGATCCTGTGATACATGATATTTCGTTCACGATAGAGAAGGGCCAAACCGTTGCCTTGGTTGGTCCCAGTGGAAGTGGAAAGAGCACCTTGGCATCGTTGCTTGCTCGTTTTTATGATCCCATTGCAGGAGAGGTTAACATCGATGGTATTTCACTGCGCGATTGCCGCGTGGCCGATGTGCGCAACCTCATGGGCTTTGTTTCGCAAGAGTCGATCCTATTCAATGATTCGATTCAAAACAACATCACGCTCGGTAGCGAAGGTGATCGGGATTTTGACCGAATGGTGCAGAGTGCTCGTATGGCCAATGCTGAGGAGTTCATTCAGACCTATACAGAACGTTACGATTACAACGTGGGTGATGGCGGAAATAAATTGAGTGGCGGTCAGAAACAACGCATTGCAATTGCACGCGCTCTGTATAAGAATCCACCGATACTCATTTTGGATGAAGCAACATCAGCGCTTGACACTCAGAGCGAACAGCTCGTGCAAGATGCGATCTATAAGCTGATGGAAAACCGGACATCGCTTGTAATTGCGCACCGTCTTAGCACCATTAAAAAGGCTGATAAGATTATTGTTATTCAGTCAGGAACCATTGCCGAACAAGGCACTCACGAAGAACTGATGAATAGTGGGGGAGTCTACAAGAAGTTGGTGGAGATGCAGAACTTCGGGTAATTGTTGATTACGGATTACGGATTACGGATTACGGATTACGAATTGAGAAAGACAATCCCTAACTGACTATTCGCCACTTGCCCCTCGCCACTTGCCCCTCGCCCTTCGCCTAGCGAATAACCAATATGCTCCCCCTGCTCCTCGACTTGCTCAGCGCTTCTTGCTGATTGTAATCGAGTGCCTCTATCTGCCAAGTATAAACACCGTTTGGCAGGTAGTAATCGGGTGCGCCACCGGTCCAAACATCTTCGGGGTCGTTCGTTTCCCAAACCGTTTCTCCGAAGCGATTGAAAATGCGCAACGTGTAAGTGGAAAGGCCATTGGCATACACCCGGAATACATCGTTCAGTCCATCGCCATCGGGTGTGATGGCTGTCGGTGCGAAGATGTAGATACAATCCACCTCCATGGTGAGCGTATCGCGTGTTTCGCAACCATTTAGGAAACTGAACATCACCAAATTGGACGTTCGAGTGGGTGTGGGAATGGCGAGCGTATCGCCTGCTCCCGCAAAAATGCCATCGATTTCCCAATATGTTTCATCGCCCGTTGTTTGGCCATAGAGCATGGTGGTTTCTTCGCAATCGCTGTAGAAATCATCGCCTGCGTTTACTACCGGAAATGGGCTAAAGAAAACACTCACGGTATCGGTGGTATCGCAACTCACCAAATGCGCGGTTACGATATACAATCCTGAGTTCGTTACTAATAGCGTGTCTGCTTCAATGCCTCCCGGCCAGGTATAGCTGATGAAATTACCTGAAGGGATTATCTCTACGATTTCTCCTTCGCATGCGGTGTCTTTGGATGCGATGGTTTCTATCGACATGTCTACTTCAACATCAACCGTAATCGTATCGCTATAAATCGGACACTGGCCTGTTATCGATGCGGTAAAATAGTATTCACCATCGGCATCGGCTGTCAGGATAAGGCCTGTTGCACCCGCAATGGCAGTTCCATTTTGGTACCATTGAATGATAGGGCCGTTGGTAACACCTAAAATGGGGTGTTCGGTGAGACAAGTGGCTAGTACGTTGTTTTCAGTATAGGGTGGTGCCGTCCAAGTAGCTTGTGTAGCAACCGGGTGCGAAGTAATAGTAACAGGAGTCGAGGTGGCGGTGCAGCCATTGTCGGTAGCTTCCAATTCAACCGTGGTTGCTTGCTGATAGGTAATGTTCAATGTAGATGAAGTGCCGGTAGGTGCGCCGTTTTCATACCATTGATAGTTTTGATGCGTGTTCAATGAATTAAGCACAATGTCTTCATCCGGACATAAATCGATTGGACCTGCAGGATCGATGGAAACCACCGGAAAGGCGTGAACAATGACGCTCACCGGAAGTGGAGCACTGTTGCAGCCATTTTCAGTCACTGTTAGTTCGTAATCGAACGTGCCTGCGTTGCTGGTAACCACGTTGTAATTGATCAACGAGGATATCGTAGTGCCTCCCTCGCTCCAGTTGTATCCCGAAAAGCCCGGTGCTCCTTCAAGCATCAATCCTTCGTCAACACACACTTCGGTATCGGTAGTTAGAATGGATGCGACAGGCAAAGGGTTAATAGTAACGACAACAGGAAGTGATTCATTTGTGCATACTCCGTTATTGGCCACAACCGAATAGCTTCCGCTTGTAAGCGGGGTAATCGATGGATTTGTTTCTCCTGCTATGTCCGTTCCATCCAAACGCCACTGAATAGTTCCTCCCGCTGCGGTTGAAAGCGTGAGTGCATCACCTTCGCAAATGGTGGTCGCTCCGGAAGCTGTCACTGTGGGCAGAATAGGTTGGTCTACTTGAACGGTTTCCGATGTCGTGCTTGCATCGCCGCATGAGTTTGTAACCGTTAGTTCGACAGTTTGGTTGCCAAAGGTGTTAAATGCAATTCCAATGGGATTTTGATCGGCTGACGTTGCTGGTGTAGCATTTTGAAAGGTCCACGAATAGTTCACTCCCAAACTTCCGGATCCGTCGAAATTCAGCGTGCCGCCTTCACAAACGATGTTCGTGGTAACATCAATAACGGCCAACGGAGTTTGGTCGATGTTGGTAGTTCCAAAGCTCGGGCTTCCGGATGTTATCCAGGTGCCACTGCAATCTTGTTCATTGGTCGTACCTTCATTGACGGTAATAAGTTCGAAGCCGGTGTCATCAATGAGCGTAATACCTGTAAGAGCTGCGCAACCATTGGCAGAAACCGATGATACTAGCGCAGGAAAGGTTCCTGTACCCCAAAAAACACCTGAAATCAAGTTGCCGGTATTGTCGAGTACAAACAACTGCTCGGAAGCATCCGTCAAACTGCCCGTTTGCACAAGACTCGAACTGCAGTTACAGGTATTCCAGTTTAAATCGGGGGTTAGGTTGTTCAGTCCACTGCTTATAGTGTAAACAGCGCCCGGTTGAAGCGTAATGCCACTTGGTATGGTCAAGGTAAAATCACCATCACCCACAATCATACAACCAATATCTACCGGGGTAGCACAAGTGTTAATCAATTCAATCCATTCGCCGGTGTTGGGTGGAACACCGTCATTGCCTGTTGGGTTTACTAGAATCTCATTGATTTGAATGCACTGAGCGAGGATGTCAGCATAGGTTGAGACAATCAGAGTAATTACAATTGGCAGAACACGTAGAATTCTATCCACAAATTTGCTTTTAGGTTGATTTAATTTTCGGCGTGCGAATTTCGTATATATGTAGCCTTTTTGCACCTTTTGGTTGCATAAAAATTTCGAGTTGGGTCACTTTTGTTACCCACCACTACCTTGGGGGTGCATAAGTTTGTCACATGACAAATGAAAGGAATCGGTTCACGGCAATGCTCAGTCACAAATGTCCGGTTTGCCATAAAGCTTCAATTTACAAGAATCCAAGCATTTACACCTTCGTAGAGTTGGGCGATATGTATAGGGAATGCCCTGTGTGTCATACGAATTTGGTTCCTGAAACAGGCTTTTACTTCGGCGCGGCATACGTTAGTTGGGCACTTACCGTGGCACTTTGGGTTTCAGTTCTGGTTGCGCTCAAGGTATTCGACGCCCTAGGTTGGATTGAATTTGGTTTTCTGACACACCCCGTCACATTCTTAACCACCGGTATGGTGGCAACCCTTGTGTTTTTTCCTTACATGTTTCGATTGTCTCGGAGCATTTGGGCGTTCATGTTTATTAAAAAGAAACCTCAGGCGGAATAAGCGCCGTTTCCGAGTTACCACTCACAAACCACCGTATCGTAAATGGCTCCGTAGCCGATGAAGGCGCCCAGGCCTCCATTCAGGTTGCTTTCCAAGTTGAAAGGAATAGCAAATGGACTTCCCTGGTTGCTGATTTGAGCTTCCAGGCTCCTGACGAACTTGAATGCTGCTCGGTCAATAGTGCATCCGCGAATGGCCACTGTATCACCCACTTTATAAAAGCTACGTTCCTCATTTTCATCATCGAACTTCTGTGAGTTGGATTCAATACCACGTGGGTAAGCAAATTCAAAGCTTAACCCGTTGAAGAAGGTGTCGTCGTAAACAGAACCGAAAGGAGCGATAAAAGTCAAGTCTTTTTGCTGTCCTCGTAGGTTTATGTCGGGGGCGGTAGCCGGATAATGACTTATGCGCTTGGCAAACCAGCGATAGGCATTGCCGGTGGTGTCTGGATCAGTGAGGTTCCCGTAGAGAATGCCCAACGTATCCTGAACCTCCGGATTAAGGATGTCGAAATAAACCGTGTCGAGCTCAATCAATTCCGGGATTTTGGTTTCACCTGTGATGTGAATATCTCCCTTATGGATTTCAATCGCATAGTTCGTTCCTGCTGTCCCCTGTAAGGCGAAAGTGGTATAGAGGCAAAGATCTAGAGATTGCAAAGAGGCGACACTTACTCCCAATGCAGCTGCAGCTAATTCCAATTCTTCTGCACTCAAATCGGATGAGCAGAATTCTATGAGCTCATAGGAATTACCTTGTGCGTAAATAGTTACATCCGCATCGTGAACAAAGATGTTTTGCAGGGAAGTAATATCAGTCGGATCAAAATATCCTTGCGTCCAAGTGAGCAGCACTAGGGGGAAGTCTCCGGGGAAAATAGTTCCCTCCACCACAATCTTTGGCTCTGCTTCCGGAAGATCAACAGTGATCTCTTTCTCGCATGAAATGAGAAAAATGGAAATCAATACAACGAATGTGAGTCCTCTGTTAATCATGCGATGAATAAACAGTGCGAAATTAGAGGAGTTCATCGTTGAATAGAATATAGAGGCGTATCATCTCCACTCTCCACTCGCCCCTCGCCCCTCGCCTTAACACAATTTTACAGCACCCTTGCAATGAACTCCGTCGGGTGCGTTTATACATTTGAACTCGTATTTCAATTTTAAATTTCGATAGAACTATGAAAAGAAATCTTATGATGGTAGCCATGGCGTTTGCCGGCGGTGCTTTGGCTCTTGGATCGTATCGATTGTTATTCGAACCGGCACAATCTGCTCAGTTTATAGATGCTGCCTCCCAGCCATGGGCGAGCGCTCAATTTGCGTCTGTAGCCCCCGAAGCTGCAAGCGACTTTAGCATGGCGGCTGAGCGAACGGTCAACAGTGTTGTTCACGTAAAAACACAAACGACTATGCAGCCTGTTTTCAATCCATGGTCCGATTTCTTTGGCTATCAGCAGCAGCCTCATGTTCAGGAAGGCTCAGGATCCGGTGTTATAATTTCGGCCGACGGCTATATCATCACCAACAATCACGTGGTAGAAGGAGCTGAGAAACTCCGCGTCACACTCAACAACAATAAGGATTTCGAAGCAACTGTAGTGGGGCGCGACCCAAGCACCGACATTGCGGTAATCAAAATTGAAGAGGAAGGATTGCCCGCCATAGTATGGGGCAACAGCGATGATGTGCGTATTGGTCAGTGGGTCATTGCCGTAGGTAACCCATTCGATTTAACCAGCACCGTTACGGCGGGTATCGTGAGTGCAAAGGCTCGAAATATCAACTTGCTTTCGCGCGAAAGGAACAACGGCGAAGAGGTTTTCCCGGTTGAATCGTTCCTTCAAACCGACGCTGCAGTCAATCCGGGAAACAGCGGGGGAGCGTTGGTCAATACCAAAGGCGAACTGATAGGCATCAACACAGCCATACAATCGCGAACAGGTGCCTTTGCGGGATATTCATTCGCGGTGCCTTCTTCAATCGCTAAGAAAGTGTCGCGTGATATCATCGAGTTTGGACATGTTCAACGAGCTTTCATTGGTGTTCGCATCGAAGAGGTTTCACAGGATGTTGCAAAGGAGAAGGGCTTGAAGGAGGTTGCAGGTGTGTTCGTTAGCTCGCTTTCCGAAGGCGGAGCTGCTGCAGAAAGTGGCATCGAGTCGGGCGATATCATTCAGAAAATTGACGAACGCCCGGTAAACAATGTTCCGCAGCTGCAAGAGCAAGTGAGCCGCTATCGCCCGGGCGATAAGGTGAAAGTGACCGTATGGCGCGGAGGTAAGCAGCAAGTTGTTGATGTAACCTTGCGCAACCGCAGCGGACGTGCAGAGCTTGAAGACTTCAAAGCTGCTGAAAACGGTCCAACGGTTCAAAGCTTGGGTGCTACATTCGGTTCCATATCGCCCGAGGATAAATCTAAATTGCGCATCACGGGTGGAGCAAAAGTGATGGAAATACAATCCGGAAAATTCAAGTCGATTGGCTTGCAGAAAGGTTTCATCATTACCCGTATCGACGGACAAGCAATCAACTCACCGCAGGATTTGGAAACAGTTCTCCAAAACAAATCGGGTGCTTACGTTGAGTTGCGTGGTTTTTATGCCAATGGCATGGAGGCCATGTATGGATTCAGATTGTAATCGAATTAAGAATGAATAGAAAAAGGGAAGCCCGTTCAGGCTTCCCTTTTTTTGTCTTTTTTGCATCAGTTCATCATGAACCAACTGTTTTGCAGAGCTGTTTTCTATTTATGAGAAAAATTGTAATTGCAGGGGCTTCCGGTTTTATCGGTAATAGGATGACAGCTTATTTCAAGGAAATGGGATGGGTTGTTAAAACAATCGGAAGGACAGAGGGCGACGCAACCTGGAATGATCAACCGTCGCTCATCCGCACTCTTGAAGACGCCCATGCAGTAGTAAATCTTGCAGGAAAATCAGTCAATTGCCGTTTTACAGCGAGCAATGTAGAGGCTTTGATAGCTTCCAGAGTAGATACGACAAGGGCTATCGGCGATGCCATTGCGTTGTGTAAGAATCCGCCGCCTGTATGGGTGAATGCTAGCGGTGCTTCCATTTATAGAGAGGCAGTGATAAATGCAAATACGGAGCAATCATCGGCCGACGGACTCGGCACGATGGCCGATGTCGCCCGGAAGTGGGAGCAAGCGTTGCTTCAGTGCAATACACCTCGAACTAAAAAAGTCGCTCTTCGAATTTCGCTCGTGCTCGGCCAGGGTGGGGGAGTGTACCCTACATTCAAAATGTTGGTGCGTTTGCTTCAAGGAGGAGCTCAAGGAAGCGGCAAGCAAATGATGAGTTGGATTCACATCGAAGACTTGGTTCAACTGGTCAACGCAATTATTACTTCGGAAAATCCGCCACAAATAGTCAATGCCGCGGCCCCTTATCCGCTATCGAATAAAGATTTCATGCAGTGCTTCCGAGAAAGCATGGGGGTTAGTATTGGTATTCCGGCACCTGCTGTTTTCATTCGTTTGGGCACTTCAATGTTGGGGGTCGATAGTGAATTGGTGTTGCGGGGAATGCACGTTGTTTCAGAAAATGCGCAACAAATTCATTTTGTATTTCAATACCCCGAGCTTGCTGATGCATTGAATCAGCTGGCAAAACAATAGAGGATGTAACCTATCCGGCATAACAACGTAGAACGAGCCAAATAAGAAACGTTATGCGCATTCATTTCCTGCTGGCATTCACCCTTTTGGGTTTTCAAGTCTTCTCTCAAAAGTCGAATCCACGCACTCACGTGCAGCTCATGAGCGGAGAAACGATTGAGGGCAGTGAACTTTTATACATCGCTCCATCGAATGTTGAACCGATGTTCCAACTCGATGGTGTAATGTACCCCAGTCGGGAAGTTGAGTTTTTCAAAAACAAGCATGGCTACTTCGCGAACCTGGGTCGTATCGAAGGGTTTGAAAAAAACGATTTTGCCATGTGTATTGATAAAGGTCGCACGAATCTGTATCAGCGCATTGAGATTAGTGTGTATGGTGGCGCTTTTCTGCAGCCTGATGCGAATGGCGAAGGCTTGGCCGATGGTACCACCTTTCAATACTACAACGTGGGCGACGAGCCTCTGCGGAAGGTGGGCTACAGCAACATGAAGGTTGATTTGGCTGATAATCTTGGAGCGTCCGCTCATTTAAAAGACTATCGTAAGTTTCGAATGATTCAGTTTGGATTGATGGGTGGCGGTGCCGGGGTACTGGCATCATCACTTGCTGTTCAGGCAGGTGGACCGGTTCAATTCAACCCTATGATGTTGTTAGGCTTATTGCTTTCCGGCAGCAGTTTATTGCTGGAGGCCCCCAAAGACGATGCACTGTGGCTGGCGGCCGATGAGTACAACCGCGATCGTGGTTATGTGGCTGTTGGAGGTGGATACTAGTGCTGAATCGCGAATGGCGAATGGCGAGTTGCGAATAGGGGGGCGTTTCATGTTGCTTAACGCAATTGTTCTGTCCAGCGAACGATGAGTTCGGAAACTTCCTTTCCTTTTTCGAAAGCAGTAAAGTGACCGCTTCCTTCAATCATAATTGCATTCGGGCTTTTTGCTTTGGTGAATAATCGGTCTTTGGTGCCGATAATTTGAATGAAAGGCACTTCAGGCGCAGTCACATTTTGCCATCCTAATACAGCATCAATCGAGAAATGCAGAAACTCAGGACCGTTGCCCTTCATCATATCGTAGAACAAGGCTCGTTGCTCGTTGCTCCTGAACCCCATGAATGTATCGGCAAGTTTCGATAACCGCATGATTTGACTTGGAGATAATGCCTTGTGAAGCTTGAGTGCATTCAAGCTCTTCAAACTGCGCGGAAACTCGTGCCTACCTGTGGGAGCTGAAACCAGTGCTACTCCTTTCGGTTTAATAATCTTGGAAATTTCCACCGTTACCATCCCGCCCATCGATGATCCTACGATGATATTGTTGTCGGTCGTAATAGTCTGTGCCATGAGTTGCGCATAGTCCGCAAGGTTTTTACTCGATGCGTGAGGTATCCAGTCCAGATGATGAACGCGGCCGTTCGGTAAATCGAAGTGTTGAAATAGACGCTTGTCTGCCCCCATTCCGGGTATCAAATAGTAGTTCAGCGAATTCGTCATAGCTTGAGATTATGAATCAACCAAAGGTGCAACGTGATTGCATGGATTGCAATCCAAAAATGCACAACGGTTTGGGACGAATGTTAAATTTAAGATAACCGCGGTGTGTAACGATATTCTTCTATCTTTACAGCGGACGCTTTTTTCTGAATAAAATTCGTGTCGCACATTAAACAAACCACCGAAATCAACGCACTACCTTGGTTAAAAGCTACCTCACCATTGACATTCCGTTTAATCAATTTTTATTGATAACGGAAATCAAACAAATACAAGACTTATCCATCTACTGGAGTTTGGATGGTGTTTTTCATGAAACGACATCCGCTAGTCTCGTCCAAAAAGAGGATCTCATTCGGTTTTTTCAAGAGAACAGATGCGAATTAATCAGTGTTCGATTCCTATGCAACGGTTTTTTTGAGATCGAGTCGGATGGTAAGAGCGAAACGGTAATCAGTGTGCATGAATCCTCTGTTCTATCCGTAGAGGAACGCAATCGTGATGCTATGGAACGAGAAGATTTACATGATACATTGGCCGATGGCGTGAGGCGTCACGCAGAAGCCAGCCTCTATACCCGAAGGGTTGAATAATAGAGGCCTTATTATTTCTCGATTTGAATGCGAATGCAGCATTCTCGAATAATATAAAACTCACCTTCCCAGGTAAATTTTCTGTTGGTAACCCGGTAACTATGACGGCCTGAAGGCAATCGCCTGTTGACAAGAGTCAATCCGATATCACCGCAATCAGGTGTAGGGTCTTTCTTGGGCATAGAATTGCTGATGGTTCCAATATAGGCTGAGTCGACAAATACTTCTAAATCGCCAAGGCGTTGACGCGTATAAAATGCCACTGTTCCGGTGGTTATCTCAGAACGATAGCCAATATCATTGGGTATGCTGTCGATAGGAGTAAAGCGGTTTAGGCAGAATGGTGGGAAACGAAGCGGGCCATTGCTTGGTTCTTGATGAATCTCGATAGTATCTGAGGCATCGATTGAAATGTCGAATTTCAAAAAATAGGAATTGGAGGTTCCGGCATACACCCTCTTGTCCTGAGCCAGCAGCATATTGGATTGATATGTTCTTGATGTATCATTCGCACTGTGATTAACGCATTCAACTCCACGAAGTGAATATCCCTCGAAAAGCAGACTGTCGCCTGAAAGGTTGTGTGTAATGAAGAGAGTTATAGTACTATCGGTAGCTTCTACATAGTCCAAAAGAAGCTCTCCATTGTTATCTGCCTTCAATCCACATTTGAGTAATGTGCTCGAAAAATCATTCGACTGTGCTGTAAGCGCTTGAACGTTGCAGATCAAGGACAAGGAAGCGCATAGAAGCGAAATGAAGCCGTATTCGAAGGGGGGGTTATGCGCCGAATTATTTGCGGTCATAATCAATCACAATTCCGTAGGGGTATTGTTCTTCCATGTAAGAATCTATTCGCTTTTGCAGTTTTCTGTTTTTACTTCCCAAGGTTAGTGTCCCAACAATATTCGCAGAAAGTGAGAAACCATAGGTAAACACTCCTACGGTGGCTAATTTGCTTGCTGCTTCATATCTTGCTTGGTTTTCAGGAGTTAGCCTATTGTTTTCATAGGCTCTTTTGTTGCTGATTCCCTTGATAGTTGCTACCGCCGCAAAAGGTGTAATCACCGCCAGAAATACCCCCAGCTTTCTTGCACCACTCTTGTAGCCTGGACTATACGTTTTCGTTACTGTTTTTAGTCCCAAACCAAGTGGAGAGAGTAGCACCGTCATAGGGCCTCGCATAGAATATCCTTTCAGTATCTTTTGTTTGTAAGCTCCCAATTCCCCATTTGCATCAATAATGAATGCTCGCTCAACTTGTCTAGTTTTTCCGACCTGGGCAGCTTTCAAAAAGTTTGACCTGAAGTTTTCCGGAAGCATTTCTGCCGGTAGTGTGTCTTTTTTTAAGGAAGACTCTAAGCCCGTCCAAACAGTGTGAACAAGAATATGAATGGAATCTCGGCATTCCAGCGGTAAGTTCTTGTACTTTGGATATTTGGAAAAATTCATCAGTGTTTCATCCAACGAGTACAAGGAACTGATGCGGTCCTTTTTATTAGAAGGGTCATTTAATACCTTCAAGCTGAATTTGTCACTTTTATTCAAACCTTGACTGTCGAAAGTAAGGGCAGCATTGAATTCATATTTCACGTTATCATAGAAACCGGGCTCAATCAAAAGGTAGTCTACAAATTCTTGATTCAATGACTTGTATTCAGAAGGCAGTAGGTCGCTATACGAGTAGTTTTTGCCCTGACGTTTAGAGTAAGCAATCGCTGCATAACCATCGCAAAACTGACCTGTGGAAGCCGATAATGCACCACCCTTGCCGTTGTATTTGAATATGTAAGCAACTTCTTCGCCCTGCGCAGCACTCTCGTGTTTTGAGGTCGTCCAGTAGTATTGATCTCCGGGAGTAGGCACGGTGGGTACGGTTTCATTTTCTGAATCCTGCTCCAAGTAGCCTTTGGTAAATGTGTTTTCCGGAAATCCGGGTATTTCATTCTTTCGAATCAAATCAACAGTAGGCAAAAATGACTTATCAGACACAAGTCCGCGAGGGTCTGTTATTGCGTAGTAGTTGTAGTAAAAGGCTGTCTTACCATCTTCGTACTTTATCCAAACCGTCGGCTTACGTTTCGAACAGTAGTTAATCCATTGCCAATCCTCTTCCGCTACATTCAAGTTATCGCCGTTGGCGAATGTGGTTGTTTGTATTGGAGTAAGATCCCAACTCAATTCCTCTGTTACTTCGGTCACGATAACCCCGGGGTCTGCAATCTGCGCAAACAATGACACGGAAGCAACTACGAACAATATCGTAGCAGCTGTTTTTATTGTCAAGGCCTTAAATAATCCGGAATTGATACTCATGACTTCGTGCGCAGTTATTTCGTAAATGAAATGTGCTGAATTTTGCTGGAAGATGTAAGCTGAAGGTAGAATTGACCTTGACCTAGCGCAGAAACATCCAATGTTATTTTACGATCTTCAACTCGAGTGCTTCCCTGGAGAACATATTGACCCAATGAATTCACAATCGTGAATTGAACCAATGAACGGTCATTGATTCCAAGGTCGGATACAGTCAATTGATCCATTGCAGGAACAGGATAGGCAATTACGTGGCCTCCATCTTCTAAGTTGTTTGTTGCAGTCAACGGCACATTGAAATAAACTCTTCGAATACAACCGTTGCTATTGCTGTATTCAACCCAATAGTAATTGTTGGCAGGATCGAAATTCTCGAAATAAGCATAATTCGTTGCGTTATGTGTTATTATTTCGATGCCGGTTGCCGCGCTGGTATAGCCCCAGGTATATTCATTCTCAGTTGTTGAGTTGACTGACAAAAGTCCATCGGTTAGCATAGATATTTCCACAGCATCAGGCAATGCGAGAGCCGTCACGGAATAGCTGGAGTCAGAAATACATCCTGTATTGAGGTTAGTAATGCTCACACTATATGCGTTCGTACTATCTACCAATGACAGGTTGGCTTGGTCATCGTTTACTATTATTCCGCCAATAGACCAGGTAATATCGAAGGACGATGCTTCTACCGTATCAATGGATAATACAACGATATTGCCCAAGCAACCCGACTCGGGAACGAAATGAATGAACGAAGGCCCTCCTTCTATATTCGTTTCAAGCGTATCGGCAGTAGAACAGTTGTTTAGTTCCTCGGTAACTTCAACATAAACAGTATAGTTACCAATAGTTGGATTGGGGTCTAAAAATGGATTATTGTTAGACACAGATCCATCGGACGTTGTCCATTGAACGGAGTAATCAACAACAGTCACATCGTTTACCATAACGTCATAGACACTGGCCTCAAGCATTTGACCGGCGCAAGCAATAACAGGCTCACTTAGTAGGAACATTGGATTGGAGTGAATCGAAACTTGAATAGTGTCGATGCTGATACAGCCAGCCTGATTTGTATCGACAACGGTGGCAATGATTTCATAGTTGCCAACTGCTAATTCAGCCGATAAGGGATGGCCATAAATCGTATCTATCTGTGATTCGGTGTCTATAACAAACCAGGTGTAGTTATACCCTGAGGCGCCTTCCAGCAAGAGATTCGAACCTTCGCATGCATTGGCTTGCATTGGCAAATCGGAAACTGGACCTGTAATGGCCAATGCTTCAATGGAGAGTGTATCGGTACAAGTTGTAGTTGGGTTAACTGCTATCAATAAAATTTGCAACGGACCATACTCGCCTTCAAAAATAAGCGTGTCATTAGTTACAGAAAGCTCGGTTTCCGGTAGCAACCACTCATAATTGTATCCCTCCGTGTCTGCTACAAGTTGGTAGTTGGTTGTACCACAAATGAGCTCGTTTCCGGTGAAACCGAATTCAGGAAGCGGGGTCACATCAATTGTGAAATCATCGTCATCCTGGCAGCCATTGACATCTGTAACAACTACATTGATTGTTTCTAAGCCTGTTGCATCCGCCGTGTATTGAAGTGTATCGGTTTCTTCGCTTCCATTCCATGTTATAGAAGAAAAAATCCCTCCAATAACCGTATAGTTATTCGAAGCTCCATAACAGATTGTGTTTTCGCCTTCAATGGTGGCAACCGGTAAGGAGTTGATTGCAATTACTACTTCGTTAGCTGCTGAGCAATTGTTAGCATCTGTTACGTCCAACTGAATGGTATATTCACCGCCTGTGCTGAAGGTATACTCCAAGTTGTTGGTGTTAAATATTTCCGCATCGCCTTGAACTGTCCAATTGTAAGAGGTGGCAATTGTTTGAGTTGTAAACGCTACCTCTGACTCAGCGCATGCTTCAACAGGTCCATCAATTTGAACCGTCGGCAAGGCAAAAATGGTGTAGTTTTCATTCACATTGGATTGACAGCCGTTAGCATCAGTAACCAAGAGAGAAACAATGTTATCGCCTGCTACGTTATTTGGAATAACGAAGTTTTCCATATTGTTAGCAGGATTGTTGTTCCATACATACGAAACGTTTCCTGTGATACCGGTTAGAGTGTACTCAACCGGACTACTTAAACAAGCATTTTCCGCAGACAGTGTGAAAGATGGAAGTTCATTTATAACTAGTGATACTTCGATAGATTCTTCGCAGCCGTTATCTTGATTGGTCACAGTGAGTGAAATATCGTTTGGTGTTTCCAAACTAACCACGATTGAATCTGTAGTTAAGGTTTCATTCTCTAAAACCCAATTATAGCTGTATGAGGATGAACTGGACAAGCCTTCCGGAACGAGTGATTGTCCGTCGCAAACTTCGTTGTCGAGAGTAAATTCGGGCGTTGGATTCACTGTCACCGTAATACTCGACGTAAGTTCGCACTCATAGTCGCTGCTGCCTCCCTCGCTAAAGTTTAACGTGGCATTAATGAGATAATCCGTGGGTTCAACAATTGGAAAGGAGCTTGGGTCAAAAGAAAATGAATTTCCGCTTGTAGTTCCCTGTTCGTTTGTAACATTCCAGTTGATATCGCAGCTGTTGCAATTAGTGGTGTTTGCACTGAGAGTAATTTCCTCGTTCTCACAAAGTATATTTTCTCCTGTTATATTCAACGTAATGGTCTTAAGTAGCCAACAAGTGGAATCTGCACCTGCTGTTACAAGGAAGTATTGGTCCTCTCCACTAGGAGTAACAGTATACGTGTTCTGTGTGATACCGAGTGATGTCAATGTAGACCAAGTACTACCTGTTTGCCAAGTATAAGTTTCAGCTGTGAAATCGGCCTGCAATTGGGTTGTATCCTGATTGCATCGTCGAATAGTTTCGCAGTTGTTTTGGCTCAAGCCCTGTAAGAAAGCTGAAAAAAATGCTATGCTAAAAAGAGTGTGTTTCATTGTTTAAAGCTGTAGGTGAGACCAAGTCCAAATTGAAAAGGGTTCATGCGATAGGAAGAAAGACCGGATGTTGGCGCAATCGGATTTACCACAGAGTTTTCTCCCAATCGATTTCCGGAATAGTTGTAACGTGAGTTCAGATTTAAAAAGAGCATCGTTCCAATGCGCCACTCCATCTGAAGGCCACCATAAATGGCGGCGGTATTATCCTTGAGTAAATCAGGATTGCTCATGGTTTCTATTCTCTGATTGTCAATAAACCCCAAGTCAGAGATGTTTCTGATTTCCTGTTCAAAGCCGCTGTAAACTCCCGCAGTACTAACACTACCCTCTGTAATTTCACTTTGCAATTGCTGTGTAAAGAGCATTTGCA
>JBKCGW010000136.1:0-1380 GCA_046303175.1 Flavobacteriales bacterium | reverse complement strand
TACGGAGCAACCACATTTCCATCGCACTCCAATCAGCTTATCGATAATAACACGGCTATTACCACATCGACTCAACTGCGAACCTATGGCGTGGTGGGTGTCGATCGTTATGGTTGCAGCAACTCGGTAACCATACAAGTGCGACTTACTCGACTTACTGTAACAGGAACGTATAGCACGGCACCTACCGGACCTAATGTGACAGTTTCGGGTAATGTCCCGACGACATATACCAATGCTACGTATTCGTGGACAGGTCCTGGCGGATTCTCTACAACGCCGAGCACGGTTGTGCGCAATTTCTCGCGCATCAATCTGCTGCCCGCTTTGTTAGGAACCTACACTGCTACCGTTGTGCAGAATGGTTGCACACAAACGGCTTCCTTTACGCTCAGCGGCGACGGTATCATAACCATTCTTCCCTTTGCCCCATCAGGCCAGGCCGGCGCGATGATGCTTCCGGAAAATGGAGTTATTCATGCCGAGGAGCGATTGGATGATATTCTGAATCCGGAGGAATCGATAGAGCCGACATTTGATTTATATCCAAACCCTGCAACGAACAAAATTCGCATTCGAGGTAACACCGCATTTCCTGCCTATACGATAATTAGAATATATGATATGGCGGGCAACGTGGTGTTTGATTCAACCCTTGGTGAAACACAAGCGCTCAACGAAGAATTTGATGTGTCAGAATTGACTTCAGGAAATTACATCGTTGCTGTGAATTGCGCTGCGGCAGGCGCTTGGCGAAGTGTGTTTACGAAGATGTAGTTTGGTTGTTGAATTTACTCCTTCACAATTCTAATCCCTGCGGATGATGCACCGGTATGAAGGATGTATATGCCACAGGGTAAGTGCTCCAGGGTTAGAGTGTTCACTGCAGAGCGAATAACTCCACGCTCGACAAGGCTGCCTTGCATATCATGTAAAGAATAGGTTGTACCTATAAGTTCCGGCTGTGCAACTATAAAGGTGTTGGCATTCGTAGGATTGGGATAGCAGCTCACATGAGCCTGAGCGATTTCGTTGACGTTGCTCTCAATAGTTGGGGTATACACACGTATTTTCTGCGCTCCGGAAACTACAAGTAAACCATTGGGGGCAATGCACGCACCACTGGTATTCACGCCTTCTATTTGTGCGCTCCACATCAACTCCAGTGTTGAATTAAATGCATAAAGGCTATCGGCACCATTGGTAGCGTAAATCATTCCATTGGCAGTTGCTGAAGTGCGTTGAGTAAAGACTCCGTCCTGTGCAATGCTCTGAGAGGTATTCATGATGGCACCTGTCTGCGCATTAACACGAATTACATGACCATCGGAAGTGCCATAGATGGAACCATCGGCACCGATGCACATATGGCTGAAGGGT
>JBKCGW010000135.1:0-1067 GCA_046303175.1 Flavobacteriales bacterium | reverse complement strand
GGCTACTGGCCCTTCTGCGGCAACGCCAACGATGAAAGCGGCAATGGCAATGATGGCACCGTGAATGGCGCAACGTTGACGGAGGATCGGTTTGGGAATGCGAATGCGGCGTATGGGTTTGATGGGGTGGATGACTATATTAATTGCGGTAATAACGATGCGCTTAATCTTAACAACTTCTCAATAAGTGTTTGGCACAAATTAAACGACCTACCCCAATCTGCAATTGATGAAAATGTTCTTGTTGTAAAATCAGATTATAATCCAGGAACATTAGGATATCGAATTGCAGCATCCTCAGAACCTCAGGTTGCTGAATATTTAATCTGGAGTCGTTTGGGAGGAGGAGGACAATGCGGGGGCTATGTAAATACCAATCAACCTCCAATTTCACAAGTATGGTCTAACATTGTTGCCATCAAAAACCAAGATACGATTTCGATTTATCGGAACGGCGAATTAGAAAATACACTCACAGGTGTATGCGGCGACTTTAATAATCAGAGACCTCTGCTATTCGGTTGCAAATACGACTATAATGAAATTTTGAATGGCTTTTATGACGGCTCCCTCGACGATATCGGCATCTGGAACCGCGCCCTCACACCGGAAGAAGTGCAGGAACTTTACACGCTCGACGCATGCACGTTTACGGTGTATGATACAACTTACGTAACCGTGTACGATACACTCACTACCTACGAAACGGCGTACGATACACTCTACACGTACGAGACGATTTACGACACGTTAACGACGTATGTAACGGTAACGGACACGTTGCTCATCGACATCACGTTCACAGGCTTTGAAGGTCAGCCAAGCTGGTTGAACACGGTAACGGTATTCCCCAACCCCGCTAGCGATCACATCACCATCGACTACGGCAACTTCGCTCTCATGGCGGGTTACAACACCATCATCACCGATGCGGCAGGTGCCACGGTGTATTCAAGCGCAGTCAACAGTCAGCAAGCGTATATCGACATCAATGCGTGGGGCGCTGCGGGTGTTTACTACATGACCATTTATGATGCGAGTGGGGCTGCAGTGGCGGTGAGGCACAT
>JBKCGW010000134.1:0-3145 GCA_046303175.1 Flavobacteriales bacterium | reverse complement strand
GTTGAATGTGACACAACCTTTTACATTTCATTTTCCGGTGGAAATGACGTCACCAACATCAACACTCTAGTTTATTCAGAAAGTGAAGCCAAATTTTTCGAACGACGGAAAACCATGATGGTCCGCGCCATTGGCAGTTGCTCGGAGCCTTGCCTAACAGAGAACCCAGCAGGCTGCACCAATCCCGATGCGTGCAACTTTAACTCGCTTGCATTGGTTGATGACGGGACTTGCTTGGTTGTAGGAAGTAGTTGTGATGATGGGAATGTTTGTACGATTGAAGATGTCATTAATAGTGATTGCGTTTGCAGGGGATTTGGAGTTTGTCAGCCGAATATTCTAGAACCCTCCTTCAATTGCAACGACGGATTTTTTCAACTAAGTCTAAATATCCAGGTAGATCCTCAGAGCGTCCAAAATACGCTCATCGTCGAGAGCAGCAATGGCGGATACTCCATTCTTCCACCTACTCTAAGCACCTACAACTATGTTTACTTGGGACAATACCCCGCCGACGGTCAACCAATCACGATATATGCATACTTCGCAGAAGGTGGCGGCATCGACACATTGTTCACACAAGCGCCAGGTTGCTGTATTGGCTATAACTATGACTTTGCCTTTGAATCAATCTATCCTATCGTCCCTGCACCAATTGAATATAATGTCTGTATCGAAAACACAGCCCCTACATTAGTTTTTGACGTTGCAACTAATCTTTCTTTAACCTATCAATGGTACTTGGTTGCTCCTAATGGAGGAACGGCAATGATACAGGGTGCTACTGCGTCAACTTTTTCACCTCAAACAAATGAGGTAAGCACCATATCCTATTTCTGTATCGGAACTTATTACGAAGGTTGCTCCGTAACATCGAGTACCTACATAGTCAACGTTATTGACGGAAGTGACTTCATTGGCTCATCTCAAGATTTAACAATATGTCCTGGTTACAACGCAGTTCTATTTCCTCATCTCTCTGTAAGAGGAGGCAATGTTATTTGGGAAAACATTCCTGCATTTTCATTTAACAATGGATATTCCTTAACTGTAACACCTATTCAAACAACAGAATACCCATTCACCTATACACTGGGTGATTGCATAAACTATTCTGATACTATCACGGTCGAAGTATTGCCATTGCCTTCAATTCAAGTAACTCCTTCTAGCAGTTGCTCAGCAGATCCTGTAACTCTCACAGCAACGGTTTCAGAACCGGGAGGTTCTTTTCTCTGGTCAACAGGCGAGACAACCTCTAGCATTGTTGTATCAGCCAATCAAACCACAACTTATACAGTAGAATATACAGCTCCCGGCTGCACGCCAACCGAGAATACCTGTTATGATCCAGAGCTAGCTGATTTCTGTGCAGAACAAAATCCATGGATAGCCTGTCCCACATGCTTTGCAGACTTTCTACCGTATGCATTTGAAATTTGCACGTGTGATAATCAGACAGCTATTGTAGAGTCGTGCAATGGTTACATAATTTATCGTAACGGTAATTGTGAATCACAGAACGAAATCAGTGTTTCAGCTTCTGCAACAATCTATCCGCAAGCCCTCAGTAGTTGCAACGATGGAGACCCATGTACAGTTAATGATATTATTCAATCCGACTGCACATGTTCCGGTACTCTCTTGGATGAAAACCAAAATGGCGTATGCGACTTAGAGGAAAACTGTAACATCACTGCGATTCCTAACCCCATTTGTGAAGGTGACACATCAACACTAAGCTTGGGAATTAACAACTATGAGAACCGTGTTGCGCAATTTACAAATAGCTTGCAGCAACGAGTAATTATTCCCTACACGTATTCAGCCACATCTGTTATTGACAATTTCGCCTACGAATTGTGGGTGAATACCTCTCGATCCATCACTCTGCTGCCCGAAAAAACAGGAGGCATCAATGTACAGGCCGTAAACGGACAAAACTTCGCTGTATTCCCTAGCTACTATCTCAATCCTAATTTGAGAGGCACAGGTATTTCTGTCGGTACTAATGGACTTTCCATTGTAGAACACTCCGGCAACTTCTTCGCATCACGATTTACCTATGCAACTTCATTAATAGGTTGGCATCATATTGCCGTTTCCTACATCAACAATGGATTCAATGTTTATCTCGACGGGCAGTTTATTGGCTATCGCCCGAATGGCACTAACTTCTTTAACAACCATAACCGCGTTGCACCACTCATGGCATTGGGTATAGGTTATCCAGGAAGTGATCCTATGGCCAATAGCAATTATGATCCAAATGATAATTACAGTGGGTTAATGGATAATTTCCGCCTATGGAACCGCACGCTTACCGGCACAGAAATCAATTTGCTTTTCGACAAAGGATTAGAATCATCTGATTTCGATGGAAATTATGTGAACATAACGTTTGATGAAGGCAATTGCGACAACCAAACAACAGTGAATCCACCTGTGGTGATAGAACTTGATAATGGACCTTCCAGCTATCCATTTTTGTCCACACCAGTTTTTCAATACATCGAGGGCAACTCATTCAACGACTTTACAGTAAATCAATACCAATCACCTTACGATATCCTTTGGTCTACAGGTGAAAATAGCACGTCCATCAGTGTAGCACCCTCAGTTACCACAACCTATTCCGTTACGGTGAATCAAAATGGTCAGATTTGCACAGATGATATCATTATAGAAGTAATACCTGCCGAAACCTATTATCTCGACGCAGACGGAGATAATTTTGGTAACCCCGATGTTCCATTGCTTTCATGCGAGGGAGCTCCCAACGGCTATGTTTCAGACAACACGGACTGCAATGATGATGACGCCTTTATCCACCCTGGTGCACCCTGCGATGATTTCAACTTAACAACATACAATGATATATATGACTCCAATTGTTTGTGCGGTGGAACGGCTGCGATAGGCTGCACCGACCCACTCGCAACCAACTACAATCCAAATGCACTGATTGATGATGGGTCATGCATCTATGGCGCATGCTCCAACCTTCAAATCAACGTTGAACAAGGTATTTGTAAATACAATAATGGACAAGTGCTCCCGTCTGCCGAAATCTATCATTCATTTACCGGATCGTGTGTCGTTGATTCATTATACATTACTTACAATAATGCCGACACAACCTATG
>JBKCGW010000133.1:0-3320 GCA_046303175.1 Flavobacteriales bacterium | reverse complement strand
TATTGAAGCTTCGAAGGGCTCGTTGGAAGGCGAGGGCATCATCAAGATAGAAGAGATGAAGACCAATGAAGAGACGGTGGTGATTGAATGATCAACCAATAGAAAATAGCGAAAAGCCCCCGAACACGTCAGGGGCTTGGTCTATTTCACAAGCGTGATTATTCAATCACCACCGTCTCATCATTGGTCTTCATCTCCTCAATCTTGATGATACCCTCGCCTTCCAGCGATCCCTTCGATGCTTCAATGTCGAGAACCGCAAAACCGGCCTGTCCTTCTTCATAGTAATCCGTGAAGTCGAAACTTACCTTGCCGGTACCGTTCGTTACCTGCGTGGTATCGAAGCGAACATCCTGCGGTGGCGGAGGTGTCTCCGATGATACGGCATACAACCGAACCGATGCGCCGGGAACGGCCTCGCCATCGGCATTCACCACCGTAATGGTTGCAATGGTTTGCTGATCCTTCTTGCATCCGGATATGGCTACAACCATCAGTCCGGCGAAGATTCCGCCAACAATGAATTTCGTAGATGTGTTCATCATAGTTCGCAAATTTAATCAAAGGTCAATACGTTGTACTACATTTTGCTCTTCCACACGATACTCTTTTTCACCGCTCCACATGTTCATAAGCAGTAACAGGCTCTGCCGTTCCTTTATTACCTTCGTGGCCTTCAAAAAACAGAGTACCATGAGAAGACTATACATCGCCCTCGCGGGTTGCGCCGCATTCGTTGTGTTTTGTAACGCATCAGGATGCAAAAGCTCCGACAAAACAACCGCTGAAAAAACAGTAGAAGCTCCCGCTGCTACCCAACCTCAGCCTGCTGCTGAACCGGCTCCTGCGCCTAGTCCAACCGACCCTTCGAAAGCGCAACACGTGCGCATCACTACCAAATTCGGTAACATGACCGTGATGCTCTACAACGAAACGCCTCAACACCGCGACAATTTCATGAAACTGGTAAAGGAAAAATACTACGACAATCTACTCTTCCACCGCTGCATCAAAACCTTCATGATTCAAGGGGGTGACCCACAAAGCCGCGGCGCTGCGCAAGGCGTTATGCTGGGTGGTGGAGGTCCGGGCTATACCGTTCCAGCCGAATTCAACCCCAACCTCGTGCACAAGCGTGGCGCTCTGTGCGCTGCTCGTCAAGGCGACCAGGTAAACCCGAAAAAAGCTTCGAGCGGTAGTCAGTTCTACATCGTTCAGGGTAAAACCTGGACAGACATGGAACTCGGACAACTCGAAATGAACATCGGCCGCACGAATCCGGGCTTCAAATACACCGATGCTCAAAAGCAGGCCTACAAACCCGTGGGTGGCACCGCACAGCTCGACATGGAATACACCGTGTTTGGTGAGGTCATCGAAGGATTTGCTGTAATCGACAGCATCAACAACCAGAAAACCGTGCGCGACCGTCCGGTGCAAGACATTACCATGAAAATGGAACTCATCAACCGATAATCCATGCTCGAAAGCATCCAACAACACCTGGCCGATATTGCCTCTTTCAGTGCCTCGAACGCTGAAGAGGTCGAAAATTTCCGCATCAAATACCTGGGTAGAAAAGGTATTTTGAACGACTTGTTTGAAGGCTTCAAACAAGTTGCTCCCGAGCAGAAAAAGGTACTCGGCCAAGAACTCAATAAGTTAAAAACTGCTGTGCAAGAGCGCCTCGACGCGCTGCAGCAAGCAACGGCCACTGCCAGCGGTGCAAGCGAAGGCTTCGACTGGAGCCGTCCCTCAGGCGCAGTGCCACTGGGTACGCGCCATCCACTTTCAATTGTGCGCCGCGAAATTCTCGACATCTTCACACGCATGGGCTTCACCGTGGCCGATGGTCCGGAAATCGAAGACGACTGGCACGTGTTCTCGGGACTCAATTTCCCGCCCGAACACCCTGCACGCGACATGCAAGACACCTTCTTCATTCACAAACCCACACAAGAGGGTGAAAAGGAAATGGTGCTGCGCACGCATACCAGCAGCGTGCAAGTGCGTGCCATGGAAACTCGCAAACCACCCATTCGCATTGTGATGCCCGGACGTGTATACCGCAACGAGGCCGTAAGCTCACGCGCTCACTGTCAGTTCCACCAAATCGAAGGATTGTATATCGATGAGGGTGTATCGTTTGCGGATATGAAGCAAACGCTTCAATACTTCACACAAGAGTTTTTCGGCAAAGCCAAAATTCGTCTGCGTCCTTCCTACTTCCCGTTCACGGAACCAAGCGCCGAAATGGACGTGTATTGGGGACTCAACAGCGAAGCCGACCACCGCATTACCAAAGGCACCGGCTGGCTCGAAATCATGGGCTGCGGCATGGTAGACCCCGAGGTATTGCGTGCAAGCGGTATTGACCCCGAACGATACAGCGGCTTCGCATTCGGCATGGGCATCGAGCGCATTACGATGCTGCGTTACCAGATCGATGACCTTCGCATGTTCTTCGAAAACGATGTGCGTTTTCTTCGTCAATTCAACTCCTAAAACCAACTAACCGGTAGAGACATGAAACTACTTACGACCCTTTGCTTTGTGTTGAGCGCAATCATCAGCTTCGCTCAGTCACCGAATAAATTCTCGTATCAAGCGGTGGTGCGCGATGCGAACAACAACCTCGTCTCTTCGCAGGCAGTTGGTGTTAAAATCAGCCTGTTGCTGAATACTCCAACAGGCATCATCGTATACCAGGAAACCCATTCACCCTCGTCGAATGCCAACGGACTTGTAACGCTCGAAGTGGGCGGAGGTCAAGTGGTTGCAGGCGATATGGCATCAATCGATTGGGGAGCAGGCTCGTACTACATCAAAACAGAAATCGATCCCGCAGGCGGCACCAACTACTCCATTACTTCCACCACGCAACTACTGAGTGTTCCTTTTGCACTCTATGCGGCGAATGGCGGTGGCGGTGGTGAACCCGGACCGCAAGGACCACAAGGACCACAAGGACCCGCAGGAGCAACAGGTGCTACCGGTGCAACAGGCCAGCAAGGTCCAATCGGACCGCAGGGACCACAAGGCCCGGCAGGAAACTTCGCCAACGGAACAACGCCCGGTGAAATGTTGTATTGGAATGGCACCGCCTGGGTTACCATTGCACCCGGTACCGAGGGGGCTACACTCACTTATTGCAACGGAGTTCCCACGTGGGGTCCATGTCCGGAGCCGCCCATTGAAGTGGGGAGCTTCTACCAGGGAGGCGTGGTGTTTTACGTTGACGGCAATGGCCATGGCTTGATTGCCGCAACGAGCGATCAAAGCATCGGCGCCTTGTGGGGCTGCGAAGGAACTTCCATGAC
>JBKCGW010000132.1:0-1806 GCA_046303175.1 Flavobacteriales bacterium | reverse complement strand
TAGTCATTGTAGCCGATTGTTCCTGAAGCGATGATGTTTCCGGCGGCATCGAAAATGGTATAACCCACGTCCGTTGCATCGTACGACCACGCAGAAAGCTGGAAGCAAGAGCCTGTAATGCAGAATCCATTTTGTTCGGGATAATTGCCAAAGCTGTATGTATAGTCAGTCAATGAAGTAACTGACCAATAGGCAGGACCTGAAAGTTGCATGGTGTACCAGTCGTTGTAGCAGCAAGTACCGTTGTCGATGGTCGCATTCGGGTTGTAGTTGGGTGCAGCAGCATTGGTGCAACCGTAGCATGAGTAATCGCAAGCGTTGTAGTCAGGACAGTTGATTGTAGGGTCATAATTGCAGGCATACGCATCGCCACAACCAATGATCTCATTATTGGCAAGGCCGAGTTCAATGCCGCCGATCATTTCATTGAGATTACCCGAGGTAACCACTTCGCCATTCAGAAGAATGGATGCTGAGAAGTTCGGTTCATTAAATCCATCGGGATATGCAATGAAAGACAGGCATCCTTCATCGAAACAAAATCCTGTTGTTTCCGGGTAGTGTCCTGAACCTCCACTTGAACCGTCGTAGCTATAGGCATACCAAGTTCCCGGAGCAGAGAGTTGCACTTCGTAATACGATGCATAGCAGCATGAGTTGTTGCTGAGCAGTGCATTCGGATCGAAGTTGGAAGCCGTTGGATCGGTGCAGCCATAACAATCGTACGAGCACATAGAATAGTCTTGGCAGGTAGCAGTTGCATCGTAGTTGCATGCGTATGGGTCGAGGCAGCCAATGCTGGCGTTGTTTGAGAAGCTCTGCGATGCGTAGTAGTAGCTGTTAGCGCCTGATGCAATCACTTGGCCCGCGGCATCGGTCAATGTCCATTCAAAGTTTTCGCTTGTAAGGCTCCATAAGTCGAGGAAGAAGCAGCCATCGGGAAGACAGAATCCGGTTGATTGAGGGAATACCCCGCCGGCTGTAAAGGCCGTTTGGGAATTGCTTACGCTGTATTGAAATTCGCCTGTGCCCGAAATGGTATAGGATTGAGTACAGCAAGATCCGTTATCAAAGATGGCGGTTGAGTCGTAGTTAGCTGCAAGCGGATTGGTACAACCGTAGCAATCGTAGGTGCAGAGATAATAAGAGGTGCAAGTAGCGCTTGGCGCGTAATTGCAGGCAGCAGGGTCGCCACAGCCGGGCGTTCCATCACCCATGGTGAAGGTAATAGGGTAGGGCGTTTCGATAGCTTGGCTGAATACAACCTCGCCGTTCACATTGGTAAAGGTGAATTGCGCCGATCCCTGGAAAATGGGAGAGTAGATGCTGATGAAATAGCAGCCATTCGGAACGCATATTGAAGAGCCGTTGGGCATTCCATAGCTGTATGTCCCATCAATCGAAGTGAGGTACCACATCATCGAGAGGCTATCGGTCGAACCTGAAACTACACCCGTGAGGTAGTTCGATTCAGAACAACAAGTTCCATCGTCGATGGTTGCAGCCGGATTGTAGTTAACAGAAAGCGGGTTGGTGCAGCCCCAGCAGCTGTAGTCGCACGAGTTAAAGTCGTAGCAGTTGGCTTGTGGGTCGAAGTTGCACGCCTGTGGATCAAGGCATCCTGAAATTTCTGAGCCTGGAGTCAAAATGATATAGTCATAGAAGTTATCTACTACCTCTCGGGTAACAATCACATTGCCTTGGGCATCGGAAATGGTCCAAGTGTAATCGTCGATACCATACTGCGAATGCACGTTCACGGAAGTGCATACATCCGGAATGCAAACGCCGGTTTGCTCAGGAAAG
>JBKCGW010000131.1:0-1030 GCA_046303175.1 Flavobacteriales bacterium | reverse complement strand
ATTCGAGCTTCTTCGAGGTATGTTAAAGTGATTGCGAAACCGGCTTTCGAGTCAATACCTAGTTGGCACTTAGGTGCAGGAGGGAAGCCGTGGATTTTTGCTGATGAGGTGATTGTGGAGTAGAAGGGGTAATCGGAAAAGGGGTAAGCTATAATCGGAGAAGGGGTAATCGGAATACACCTTATCCCTTTTCCGATCACACCTTACCCCTTTTCCGATTATACCTTACCCCTTGCCCCTGTTGGCTTTCGCCGTTTTTATCATTGCAGTCAGCATATACATCAGTTCAGTTGCTTCTGACTTTAGAAGCCGATGAGATTGTTCAGACAAGTACTTGCTGTCAAATAAAAGGTCTATCCAATACAAAGACTCGTTGCATTCCTTCTGCGCGATGGCGAGTTTATGAATGAAGTCGGCTCTGCTCTCAGCATGTTGAGCTTCCCTATACAATGCTCCAACTGCACTTCCTGACCGCGCCAGCTGCTTAGAAAAAATATACTCTCTTCTTTCTTCCATAACAGCTCTGCAAGCCTGAGCAACTTGCAATGCAAAAGAATAACTTCTCTCAGCGAATGTTGTTTTCATGGGCAAATATTTTTGCCCCTTACAAGAAAACCTTATTCCTGGTTATGCCATAAAATTGAAATTTCGCGAGTTATACCTTTTCCGATTGCACCTTACCCCTGTTCCGATTACACCTTACCCCTTTTCCGATCACACCTTACCCCTTATCCCTTCCGCAATCACCGCCAACGCCTCATCAATCTCATCCTCGCTAATCGTGAGCGGTGGCGCAATTCGAAACGACCACGGACAAGACAAAAACCAGAATGTGATGATACCATGAGCCAGGCAATACTCAACTACATGCCGCACGTGTTCCTCACTCGGCATGTCGATGGCGAAATAGAAGCCGCGCTGACGCACTTCTTTAACATGCGGAAGGCCCCGTAAAAAGGTCGCAATGCGCTGGCCTCGGCTTTCAATGGGAGCAACAATGTTTTCGTTCTTGAAGACCTCCAAGCACGCC
>JBKCGW010000130.1:0-1938 GCA_046303175.1 Flavobacteriales bacterium | reverse complement strand
GCAGCGAGGTTTCCATCGGGATAATAGCGCTGCCAATCCCCGACAGGTTTGCCATGCTCGTACTGTCCTTTGTAGAGTAGATTTCGTGTATCGCGCCATTGCTGAACCCACAGCCCGTCGCGCTTTCCCTTCGCATCCTTTTTATTGTAATCAACACCCGGAGTTCCCTCCAGTAAAAGGGTTCCCGGCTTGGGCTGGGCATGCATGCAAAGCACTGAGAGCATCAGCGCTACGATCGTCAGAAATCTATTGGTTATTCGTTGCATAATCGGTTCAAAGATGGTCGTGGAATCGTAAAAATTCGCAAGTGTGGGTAATTCCTTCCCTGTTGTGCAAAAGAACGGCAGTTGTCCGAGCAAAATTGCGTGCTAATTTTGCGCGCCGGTTAACAGGTTGTTGACCGAATCCTAAAAAAATTTCTATCATGAAAGTAACCGTAGTAGGTGCAGGCAATGTAGGCGCTACCTGTGCTGATGTACTCGCACACCGCGAGATTGCCAACGAAATTGTGCTCGTCGATATCAAGCCCAACTTCGCTGAAGGCAAGGCGCTCGACATTTGGCAAACCGCCCCCATCAACTTGTATGACAGCCGCACCATTGGCAGCACCGATGATTACAGCAAAACTGCCGATTCGGATGTTGTGGTGATCACCTCAGGTCTTCCGCGCAAACCGGGTATGAGCCGCGACGATTTGATCGCTACCAATGCAGGCATCGTGAAGACGGTTACTGAAAACGTAATCAAGTATTCGCCAAATGCGAAAATTGTAGTAGTAAGCAATCCACTCGATGTGATGACCTACTGCGCATACCTCACTGCTAAGGTTGACAGCAGCCGCGTATTTGGTATGGCCGGTATCCTCGACACCGCTCGTTACCGCGCATTTTTGGCTGAAGCCCTCAACTGCTCACCAAAAGACATTCAGGCGGTATTGATGGGTGGCCACGGCGACACCATGGTTCCACTTCCACGCTACACAACTGTCGGCGGTATTCCGGTTACTGAATTGATCTCTGAAGAAAAACTCAACGCAATCGTTGAGCGCACCAAAACAGGTGGCGGTGAAATCGTGAACTTGCTGGGTACTTCAGCATGGTATGCACCGGGTGCTGCAGCAGCACAAATGGTGGAAGCCATCGTTCGCGACCAGAAGCGTATCTTCCCTTGCTGCGTTTGGTTGCAAGGTGAATACGGTTTGAAAGACATCTTCCTCGGTGTGCCTGTTGTATTGGGTAAAAACGGTGTAGAGAAAATCATTGAGCTTCAGTTGAACGAAAGCGAAAAGGCTCTTCTCGCTGCATCAGCCAAAGCGGTGAAAGAAGTGATGAACGTTCTCGATACTATGAACGCAAACGCTTAATCGATTTTGAAAGCATAAAAAAAGGCGCCCGTGGGCGCCTTTTTTAGTATGTACATTTTACTTCTTCTTGGCAGGCTGAAGCGTTGGCTTAGCACCTTCCTTCTTCAGTTCTTTCACTTCCTTCTTCGCAGGCTCTGTTGTAGGAGCAACAGGCACATCCGGAATGATAGGAGCAGTAACCATTACGGGCTTCTTCTTCACGTACTTCAATTCGTCTACGATGTTTTTTCCACCCATCAGCTTCTCTACTACAAACAATACGTAGCGAATGTCTACTGAAATGGTGCGCTGTAACTCGGGTTCGAAGGCAATATCACCACTCATTGCTTCCCAGTTACCATCGAATGCAATACCTACGATGTTACCATCGCCATCGATAACAGGGCTACCTGAGTTACCGCCGGTGATATCGAGGTTATGAATGAAACAAGTTGGCAATTCGCCCTTGCTGTTGGCATAACGTCCGAAGTCTTTCTTCGTAATCAAATCAGCCAGTTTATCAGGCACAACAAACTCCGGATTGGTGTTGTCGCGCTTCTCCATAATGCCGGCAGCTGTGGTGTAGTAATCATAAT
>JBKCGW010000129.1:0-1561 GCA_046303175.1 Flavobacteriales bacterium | reverse complement strand
ACGACTCTCGGTTGCGGGCCCATCCGCTGAGTGTCATGTTAAACGAGCCGGTCAAAAGCCAAAACTGTCCTTGGTCGTTTTCGAACAGCGCAACCTTGGGGTGAAACACGCCACCGATGAAGTTGTTGCCGAATCGATGCGCTTCCATAGCGTGCAAATCAACCGCCGTGAGCTTGGGCTTACCCGTGTTCATGAGCTGTTTTGCATCGTAAAACACACGCACATCTATGTATTCGTCGGCGTTGTCGGCGTTGAGGGCTGCACTAAGCGTTTCGTAATCTTCGGGACGACTCATGTCGCGGGCGTCAATTCCCATCAATGCGCTGAGAACGTATTTCTCGAAGAAAGAAATATCCAGATTAAAGGTCGTAAACCAGGCAGTCCGAATCTTACCCATCGTCTCGAGGCGTCCCTTCCAATATTGATAGAGTTGAATTCCGGCCTGCATCTTATAAACTCTGTTGGATGAATTTCAGGCTATCGAGGTAGTACGAGTGCAGCCACGGCTGCAACTCCATGTATTGACCGATCGTGTTATACGATCCGGGTAAGGATGGGGCGTAAAAATGATGCAGGGTATCGTCGGTGTTGAGCTGAACCCAGGCACTTCCACCGCGCGCTTGCATGATGGTACCATGGTAGTTGAACAGCCCCGTAATCCAATCGCGTGTAGTTCCATCTGCCATGGCCAATGCCGCGAGTTGTTGCAAGCGGGGTATCGCCGGGTTGGGAGAGAAGTGGATGGATGATCTCCATAGTTTTCGGAATTCGCTCAGTTCCTGCTCATAGTCGGGCACCTTCTTGATACCACGTTGTGCGAGGAAGCGGAGAATGAACTCGCTGTGCGAAAGGAAGGGCGCTACCTCTAAGATGGATTGCACCTTGGTTTGTTCTTCCGGTTCATCAGTCAGTTGGGTAACAGCCTGCCGGAAAACCTTTTCGTAGGGCACTGGTCCGCTCTCGGGCGCGCAAATTCGTAATGCATCATACACCGCCATACCCGCTCCGCGTCGTATGCCGAGTTGGTCGAGCCAAAATTGCTGCGCAAGCGAATGCAGCGAACGCTTACCAAATGCCTTACGGTAGCCTTGCATGAGTTGAAGAAATGCAGGATCACTCGCAGCGGAATTGAGCGCAACACTGGGATGTCCTTTGGTGCGACGCTTGAGCAAGTCACTGCTCAGGTAATCGAGCAGTGAGGAACGAAGCTCTGCCACTGCAGTCCATGCACTAAGCCAATTTTCGCACTGCGCCCACAGTTCGACGGATTGAGGACGATCGTATCGGTAAAAGCGATCGAAGAAGCCCATCTCAATGAGCGGGTTTTTGTATCGGCCGCTCATACCCATAACGATTTGCCTTTTCAGTATGCCATGATTGCGTGAGGCGCGCAGCATGTAGCCCTGAGGGTCGCCATTGTTCTTCACGCTGCGCCACTTGGAAAGGCCTAGTACTCCCAATCGTTCGACTTCCTCAGCCGTGGTGAAGTCATCGCTATAGGCCAGGGTCGAAACATCTTCCATGAAAATGAGCAACCCCGATTTCATTTCAAATTCGCTTC
>JBKCGW010000128.1:0-1722 GCA_046303175.1 Flavobacteriales bacterium | reverse complement strand
GGAGAAATAGGCATCGATTTGTATTGGGACAAGACCACACTGCCCATTCAAATACAAGCCTTCGAAACCCAGATAGAATGGGCAAAAGAGTTGGAACTCCCTATTGTCATTCACGCGCGCGATTCCTTCAACGAGATCTTTGAAGTCATGGATCGATTGCACGATGAAAGACTGCGAGGCGTATTTCATTGCTTTACAGGCAATGCTGAGCAGGCTCAAAAAATACTGGACTATGGCAATTTCCTTATGGGAATTGGGGGCGTGCTCACCTATGAGAAAAGCGGACTGGCTGAGGTAGTTAAAGATTTGCCATTGGAGAAACTCGTTCTAGAAACAGATTCCCCTTTTCTAACACCTAAGCCATATAGAGGCAAACGAAATGAAAGCGCGTATGTGAAGTTCGTAGCGGAAAAACTAGCTGAGATCAAACAAACCAATTTAGCGTCCATAGCCGCTCAAACTAGCGAGAATGCAAGTAAGATGTTCAATCTGCCCATACCTTCTTCAAATTAGACTCTCCTTTCTCATCTTTGAGCCATGAATTCGAAGCAATCTATTTTGCTCATCTACACCGGAGGAACCATTGGTATGATGGAAGACCCGGATACCGGAAGCTTGGTACCCTTTGACTTTGCGCAACTGCGTGTGCATGTACCGGAATTGCGAAGGTTTGACTGCAACATCGAAATAGTTTCTTTTGATGAGCCCATCGACTCATCGGATGTGAACATCGAGTCGTGGCAGCGAATGGCGCAAATGGTAGAAGTGAATTACAATCATTACCACGGGTTCGTTATTCTGCATGGCACCGACACCATGGCATTCAGTGCATCAGCATTGAGTTTCATGCTTCAAAATTTGGCTAAGCCGGTCATCTTTACCGGGTCGCAATTGCCCATTGGTCAAATTCGAACGGATGGAAAGGAAAACCTGATTACCTCAATTGAAATTGCTACCGCCACCGACAATGGCCAACCCATTATTCAGGAGGTATGCGTGTTGTTTCAATCGAAATTGTTTCGAGGCAATCGCACACACAAGTACAGCACCGAAAACTTCGATGCTTTTGAAAGCGCCAACCTCCCTGCCCTCGCTGAAATCGGCATACACATACACTATCGACACGATTTGCTATTGCGTCCGAAAGGACCGCTTACCGTTCGCAAAGCGTTCGACGACCGCGTGGCCATTTTGAAAATATTTCCGGGCATGTCGAAAACCTTGATCGAAGGCATGCTCGCCATTGAAGGATTGCAAGCCATCGTTCTCGAAACCTTTGGAGCCGGCAACGGACCAACGGACCGCTGGTTTTTGGATGCGCTTCGCAATGCAACCGCACGAGGCATTATTATATTAAACGTCACCCAATGCAACAAAGGCATGGTTGAACAAGGACTGTATGAAACCAGCGGTGCCTTCGAAGAGATCGGCATCATCAGTGGTGGCGACATGACCACTGAGGCGGCTCTTGTTAAATTGATGTATCTGCTCGGACTCAACTATAATGCCGCAGACATGAGGAGAATCCTGCTTGAGTCGATTAGCGGCGAGAGGATGAGTAGCTAGTGGCGAATGGCGAGAGACGAGTGGCAAATGGAGAATGAAAAATGGAGAATGGAGAATGACTGCATGAATAAAGCATACCTAATACCTAATACCTATAACCTGTTACCTAATAATCAGTAATCAGTACCCAGTAATCAGTACCCAGTACCCAGTACC
>JBKCGW010000127.1:0-2434 GCA_046303175.1 Flavobacteriales bacterium | reverse complement strand
AGGGGGGCGAACACTCATTCTGATTCTGATTGTGTTTTTCATTCTGGAATTTTTAGAAATCGAAACACAAACAGATTCAGAAACACTCTTTGGCGCTCCCTATTATCCTACAATCCTATAATCCTACAATCCTATGCTCCTAGCATTTTCTTCATCGCCAGCATCTCATCGCGCAGGCGTGCTGCTTCCATGAAGTCCATGTCGCGGGCGGCCTTTTCCATTTTGCGAGTAGTTTGTTCGATGGCCTTTTTGAGCTGTTCGGGACTTAAGTAACTCAATACAGGGTCGGCTGCTGCGCCCAATTGATGTTCCTCCTCGTTGTAAACGGTTTTGCGCTTATCCAGCACACCGCTTTGCTCGAAGATCGTAGACTTGCCCTTCTTGACTTGGGTAGGAGTTATACCATGCTCCTGGTTGTATGCTATTTGCTTCTCGCGACGACGTGCCGTTTCATCAATGGTCTGCTGCATGCTGTCGGTTATCTTGTCGGCATACATGATCACTCGCCCGTTTACATTTCGCGCTGCACGACCTGCTGTCTGTGTAAGCGATCGGTTGCTGCGCAGGAAGCCTTCTTTGTCGGCGTCCATAATGGCTACGAGCGAAACCTCGGGCAGGTCGAGTCCTTCACGCAACAAATTCACTCCTACCAGTACATCGAATTTTCCTTCGCGCAAATCACGAAGAATTTCAATGCGGTCGAGGGTCTGCACCTCGCTGTGGATGTAGCGACAGGCAATACTCAGCTTGTCGAGGTATTTCGCAAGCTCCTCGGCCATGCGTTTGGTAAGCGTGGTCACCAGCACACGTTCTTGCTTGGCAATCGTTGCCTGTATTTCACCAATTAAATCGTCTATCTGATTGAGTGAAGGACGCACATCGATAGGCGGATCGAGCAAGCCTGTTGGCCGCACCACTTGTTCCACCAATACTCCATCGGACTTGCGTAACTCGTAATCGGCCGGTGTGGCACTCACATATATAACCTGATTCTGCAACGCCTCCCACTCTTCGAACGTGAGCGGTCGGTTGTCCATAGCGCTCGGCAAGCGAAATCCATAATCGACCAGGTTCACCTTTCGCGAACGGTCACCACCATACATGGCGCCCACCTGAGAAACGGTCACGTGACTCTCATCGATAACCATCAAGTAGTCTTCCGGGAAATAGTCTAGAAGACAGAATGGTCGTTGCCCCGGCTGCCTGCGATCGAAGTAGCGCGAGTAATTCTCAATACCACTGCAATACCCCAGCTCCTTCATCATCTCAATATCGTACACCACACGTTCTTCGACACGCTTGGCTTCAATGAACTTACCTTGTTCCTCGAAAGCTTTCACTTGCTTCACCATGTCTTGCTGTATCTCCCAGATAGCCTGAGTCAAGGTTTCGCGACTGGTAACAAATAGGTTCGCCGGATAAATGGACATCATCTCGAAGTCCATGATTTTTTTTCCTGTATCGGGATAGATGGTGTGAATACTCTCAATCTCGTTTCCGAAAAACGTAACGCGCACAGCATAATCGGCATACGCCAAATACACATCCACATTATCACCTTGCACTCGAAAGGTTCCTCGCGTAAAATCAGCACGTGTGCGGCTGTACAAGCCCTCCACCAACCGATGCAGGAATCCCTGACGGCTCATGGCTTGGTTGCGCTTAATCGGAATTACACTCTTATGAAACTCGATGGGATTGCCAATACCGTAAATACACGAAATACTGGCTACCACTATCACATCGCGTCTGCCGCTGAGCAATGCGCTGGTAGCGGATAGACGAAGCTTTTCGATCTCATCGTTGATTTGAAGATCCTTTTCAATGTATACTCCCGTGGTTGGAATGAACGCCTCCGGTTGATAGTAGTCGTAGTAACTCACAAAGTACTCGACCATGTTATTCGGGAAGAATGCCTTGAACTCAGAATATAGCTGAGCTGCCAAGGTCTTGTTATGGCTCAGCACCAACGTTGGTCGCTGGGTATTGGCGATGACGTTGGCTACTGTAAAGGTTTTACCCGAACCGGTAACCCCCAGCAACGTCTGAAACTGATCGCCACGCTCCACCCCATCGGTCAATTCGCGAATAGCAGTTGGCTGGTCGCCACTCGGTGTGTAGGATGAAGTTAATTCGAATTTCACAAGGCAAAAGTAGCTGAGGTGCATTGTGACTGTTGGGAATATTTGATAAGAAATCGGAATAATCTATGTGCGAAATAGGCATTTTAGCGGCACCATGGACATCAACGTTAACACCCCTGCCCTGCTCTTCCCTGCTATCAGCCTTATAATGCTGGCCTATACCAACCGCTTTCTGGCGTTGGCAAGCGTGGTGCGCAATCTGCACGATCGCTACCACAATTTGGACGACACCAAAAAACCGCTTATCCATGCACAGATAAAGAACTTACGCGTACGTATGCGCATTATCC
>JBKCGW010000126.1:0-6696 GCA_046303175.1 Flavobacteriales bacterium | reverse complement strand
ACCTGAGCAACAACCCTCATTGACCTGTCCATTGCAGTTATCATCCACTGAGTTTGTGCATAGTTCAGCCGCTCCCGGATTCACTGCACCGGAAGCATCGTTACAGTCATTGCTATTGCCAACATACCCGCTTGGCGCGCTGCATGCACTTGTGTTTATGGCAGCATTTCCGTAACCATCGCCATCGGCATCCTGGTACCAAACAGAAGAAGGAATCATTGATACGCTCATAGCATTGCTTGACACAGCATTCACAGCATTGTTTGCATTGCGCTGCCAAACACGCACGTAATCGACATCCATTGAAACGGGAAAGACTGTCGAGGCATCAGGATATCCCGGCCAGTTGCCACCAACCGCAACGTTTAGCAACAAGAAGAAAGGCTTAGTGAATTCGTCCAAGCTGCCGTTTGCAGATGTAACCGTATGCTGGTGATAAAGAGCACCATCCATATAAAACCGAATGGCCAAACTATCCCACTCGACTGAATACTCATGAAATCCGGTCACACCCGTAACAATACTTCCCGTATTGTATGTCCATCCACCATTACTCCAGTGGGTTGTTCCATAAATTTTATTCTCGTTATTGATGTGCTCCATGATATCAATCTCGCCGCAAGCAGGCCAAGGCACTTGATCGATATTGGCTCCGAGCATCCAGAATGCAGGCCATATGCCTTGTCCAGTAGGAATCTGCAAGCGTCCTGTAACACGTCCATACTTAAAACTAAACAGGTTTTTAGTAATCAAACGGGCCGATGTATACTGTTGCCCGGCTGGACCATCGTTGCGTGCTATGATATGCAGCTGCCCGTCGCTAAATTGGACATTATTGGAAGTGCCTGTATAATATTGCCACTCATTATTCCCCCATCCGCTTGCGCCAATTTCGGGATACCATTTGGTAGCATCCAGCGATGTTCCGTTAAACTCATCGTTCCAAATCATATTCCAAGCCGCTGATTGACAAGCGGCAGAGGATGTCATTAAGCATGTTACTGATTGACCATTTTGAAGTGAAGAAGAAATGAACGAACTCGAATTCGTTCCCACATTCACTCCATCTACTTTCCATTGGTAAGTTGGAGCAGTTCCACCGTTGACCGGAGTAGCCGTAAAAGTAACAGGCTGACCTGTGCACCAAGGTCCTGGCGTGCTAGAGCTGATACTTACGGCTGGAGCAACGACGGGGTTTCTCGTTACCGTGATTGCATTCGATTGAATCGGGCCGGTAGCATTACAGCCGGCTCCCCCGACAAGTAAGCACGAAACGACCTGGCCATTGTTTAAGTTGAGACTGGTAAACGTTTGAGTATTTCCCCCCACATTCACGCCATCAACACGCCATTGATAAACCGGAGCTGAAGTTAGATTAGATGCAGTGGCTGTAAAAACCAATTCTGTTCCCTCGCAACTCGGATTGCTTCCGCTGGTAATAGCTATTTGAAGCGTTGGCTGCGGGCCGCTGGCAGAGCCCGGAGAGTCGCAAGAACCCCAGCATACGACGGGTAAGGTCGTATTCTGTGCCAGATTCAAAAAGCGATTTGTAAAGCCGAAACTCGTGACGGTGCAACTCGATCCGGCAAGCAGTGATTCGGAGCCAGCCCAGTTATCGTAGGAAAATTTGTATTCATAATAACCGGATTGAAGTGAAATGGCTGCAGTCCAAATTCCATCACCATCCGAATCGCTCATGGGATTGCAGTTGCCGCACCAATTGTTGAAGGTGCCACTCACATAGGGAGTTGTAAAACCACTTACAGCCGACATATTGACACTGAAGTTGACCGTATAATTCGTGCACGCTGAGCATGAACCCCAACAAACTACGGGCAGAACAACATCACCGGTAACATTCAACGTTCGATTAGTAAATGAACCGGTTGTTGCAGTGCAAGCAGCGCCTACCGGCAAGGTCTCCTGTTGAGTCCAGTTATCGGCCGCATACTTATATTCAAAATAACCTTGAGGCAACGAAATGGTGGTCTCCCAAATGCCATCGTTATTCGCATCGGTCATGGGATTGCATGCTCCGCCACACCATCCGTTGAACGTGCCATTTACCTCGGGCGTCGTGTAACCTGTCACACCGGTCATTTGCAGACGAAACGTAACATTGAATGCAAACGTTTGCAGCGATAAACACACGATTGCAAGCGTGACAAAGAACCTAAGTTTCATAAAGCAGCGGTTTATTGTCAAATATACAATAACCTCGATGTTGGACCATAAAACACGAATTAAGATCGGATTAAATGACAACGCCCGGGATAAGGTACCCCGGGCGTTGCTGTGTGATTTGATTGGTTAACGGATAAACTCTATCGGTTGGTTACAACCACTTTTTGTTGAACGTACTCAGAACCGCTTACTCCTTGTATGAAGTAAAGACCGGTGCTCAGGCCACTCACTTCATAACTGAAATTGTTCGAATCATTCAATTGAAACTCATATACAATTTGACCTGTGCTGCTTAGTAAACGATACACACCCGACTGTGCCGAACGAATAGAAAATGCACCATCATTCGGGTTAGGGTAAATATTCAATGCATCGATACGCTCAGCAGAAGGATCTCCTGACTGTTCTTCCATGCACGTCAACAAAGAAATGGCCTTGCTGAACGCTGCACTTTGTCCGCAGGTATTCACGCTTCTAACTGTAACGCTTCCCGCAACAGTTCCCCAGGTGCTGGTCATACTCGTTGTGCCCTGTCCTGCAGTAATGGTAGCTCCTGTCGGAACTGTCCACAGCTGCGTTACTCCTGTCACTGCAGGTGTAGTAAAGGTCACACCCACCTGGTTTGGACATACAGAAGCCACGCTCGTGATACTCGCAGGTGTTGCAGGCAAACGCGTGAGCGATGCGCTGCGAGTCGAGGTACCTCCGCATGCATTGACTGCTGTCACTGTAAGAGTACCGGTAGTAAATGTACTTGGGACACTCATCACTATAGAATTACCGTTGTTAGTCACAATCGAACAACCGGCAGGCACCGTCCAGTTATAACTTGTAGCTCCGCTAACCGCTGCTACAGAATAGGTGAACTGTCCGCCACCACAGAGGTTGGTAATTTGACCTGAAATTGTTGCAGGTGCAAGTGGGTTCCTCGAAAGCGAGAACGTTCGTTGTGCGCTCTGTCCACAGCTGCTTACCGCACGAACAGTAAGTTGTCCGCTCGTGAATGAAGCACCAATGGTCAATGAAATCGAATTTGTACCTTGACCCGAAGAGATGGTCGTATTAGCTGGAGCGGTCCATAAGTAACTGGTGGCTCCGGGTACGGCAGCAATCGAATAGGTTAAAACCAAACCAGCGCAAACATTGTTGGCAGCTCCGGAAATTGCCGAAGGCGTGCCAGGGATATTATATACAGTTAAGGTTCTCGCAGTACTCTGACCAAAACAATTCACCGAACGAACGCTCACTGAACCTGATGCACCAAAGTTGGATGCAAACGAGATAGTCACCGTTTGGGTTCCCTGTCCCGATACAATCGTCGCATTCGTTGGAGCTGTCCAAGTGTAACTCGCAGCTGCTGATACGGCCGAGCACGTATACGTTTGCGTGCTGCCTGCACAAACATTCGTTGAGGGTCCTGTTATGGATGTAGGCGCTGCCGGAACAGCGGTATAAGCCGCTACCGAACGAGTGAATGCTGTGCTCGTGCCGCATGGGCCAACTGCACGTACACTCAAATTGCCTGTGTTGTAAGTAGAGCTAAAGCTCAATGTAATGCTATTGGTCGTTGAGCTACCCGTTGCTCCCGTTGGCAACGTCCATTGGTATGAGGTAGCGCCTGCTACTGACGGAGTAGTAAACACGTTGCCCGTTGAGTTACGACATACACCAAAGGGGCCGTTTATTGCCGTCGGTGCTGACTGAGTTTGATTGTTGTTACCAACGGTGGCAGAAGCGGTTCCTTGACAACCATTCGCAGCTGTTATTGTAACGCTGTAGGTGCCTATACCCACATTGCTCAAGTCTTCTGTAGTAATACCATTGTTCCACAAATAGGTATAAGGTGCAACTCCCGAAGTTACCGTCAAGTTTACACCACCATTCGTAACCCCTGTGCACGAAACGTTGGTTGCTGTTGCCGTAGCATTCACTGAGCAACATCCTTCATCGATTCCGCCTGAACAGTTTTCGTCTACCGTATTTCCGCATACCTCCGATGCCGCAGGATTAACCGAGGCATTGCCGTCGTTACAATCGGTGCTGTTACTTACAAAGCCTGTTGGTTGAGCACAAGCAACTGTAGTTGATGCAGCATTACCATAACCATCGCCATCGGCGTCTGCGTAGAATGTGCTACCCACTCCTTCGTTGATTTGTCCGTCACAGTCGTCATCGGCTGTGTTGCAGATTTCAGTAGCTGCCGGATTGATAGCGTTGTTAGCGTCGTTACAGTCGGTGCTGTTGCTTACGTAGCCTGCAGGTTGGGTGCATGCCACTGTGGTTGATGCAGCATTACCATAACCATCGCCATCAGCGTCCGCGTAGAACGTGCTACCTACTCCTTCGTTGATTTGTCCATCGCAATCGTCATCAGCGGTGTTGCAGATTTCGGTGGCTGCAGGATTGATAACATTGTTAGCGTCATTACAGTCCGTGCTGTTGCTCACATAACCAGCAGGTTGTGTGCAAGCCACTGTTGTTGAGGACGGATTACCATAGCCATCACCATCGGCATCGGCGAAGAAGGTAGAACCTCCAACACCTTCATCAATCTGGCCGTTACAGTTGTCATCAATACCATTGCAAGTTTCAACGGGGGCTGTTACTTGCAAAGAGAATGTACCCGTAGTTGCATTGTAACCACCTGCCTGAATAAAGTAGGTCTGTCCCAGGGTAAGAGCACCGCACGGGATAGTGATTAGCGACTTGTAGTTGGTTGATGCGATGTCGTCATTGCAGTAAAGCAAAGTTCCGCCACAAGCACTATACACAGCTAGTCGTGTATCGGACATCGTTCCTCCTGCGAAGTTGGTAGAAATCGTTACAGGGCCGCCAGAGTAGACGAACTTAAACCATACATCTTTGATTTGAGTGGCTCCTCCGCATGACGGGTTTAAGCCTTCTTGACAAGTGCCTACATTGGTGGTTGAGGTTGGCGCAGCATTGACTGTCAACAAAACAGCCCCAGCACATAGATCATTTGCCGGACCGAACGTGCAGGTTCCGTTATCTTGGTTTGCAAGAGCGTTATAGTTACAGGCCGTTGGATTGGTGCAGCCAAAAACCTGCCCAATAGGATAACAGAAGGTATGCGTTGTACCAAATCCGTAGCTGGCTGTTGTCATCGTTACCAATGTGGTACCTGTAGCGTTGTCGGTGATGAAGTAATTACCGGCACCCTGTCCGCAACCACTTCCTGAAATACCATCACCATAAGAGTCGTTGATTGCGAACGTGTAGCATTCAGTTGCAAGACAAACCGGAATTGTGTACGTTGTCTCATTTCCATATCCTGCACCGCTGTGCACAACGTTATTCCCCGCATCCCTGATTTGCCAGCTAATTTCTCCGCCATAACAATCGGTCTCGAGGGTAATAGTCGCATTGTTGACCCCATTAACCAAGAAATAAGAAGATGACTGGCTATTATTCAAACTGTTCTCATCTGTCTGACCATTTACAGATGTAATTGTCGCTGTGAAGGTGAATGCTCCACTTCCATAATTTACCGTTGGGAGTGTGATGTTTTGGGAAGCTCCTGTTGCGAGTGAACCCGTCCAGTTATACGTCTGAGCGGTCTGTCCGGAAATTTCATACGTGATAGACATGCTCGTCAAAGTAGTTGTTCCGGCATTCAAAACTTGAATTTGGGGGGTAACGACAGAAGAACAACTAGAGCCAACCGGACTGATGATGCTGCTCAACACGCCATCCAACGCAGGAAGCGTGTACAAGGGTGCCCTCCAGATACCACGACCGTAAGTGCTTGCTGTAATTGTGTTGGTGCCAAGTTGAACATCCAAATCCACTACTTCGGCATTGGGTAATGCACTCATGTATGGAACGAAATTGCCCAATACATCATCACGGAAGAATACACCGGCATCCATCCCAACGTAGATTCCGTTATTGGTTCCCGGTTGGAATGCGACTACGTTGGCAGGCAGGTTAGGAAGTGAACCTGAAATATTAGTCCACGAAGTACCTCCGTTTGATGTATAATAAATTTTCTGTCCTGCAGTGTAGTTCGAGTAGGTCACCCAAACTTTGTTGGGATCCGTGTTGTGAATACAAAAAGATGTAATGAACGATCCTTGCATACCGGCAACCTGCGTAAAGTTCACCGCATTGTCTGTGCTCTTAAATAGACTGCCTCCCTTTGAAGCGTATACAATATTGGTGTTGGAAGGAGCCACTGCCAAGTAATTGCAGTCGCCTGTTCCACCAAAAGCAGCTGAAGCAGTAAACGTAGTACCTCCATCCAACGATTTAAACACCAACGACTTTCCGACATAGATGTGATTAGGATTCGGTCCCAATACATAGGGAGTTACCCAAGCACCGTCTTCGTCCTCATTGGCTCCGCCACTTCCGACAAGGTTGGTAAAACTCGCACCTCCATTGGTACTCTTAAAAATAGATCCATAGTACAGTGCACCATACATAATGCTTCCGTTCGATGCATTAATTTGACAATCCATGCCATCGCCACCAATAGGGCGAGTGTGCGTA
>JBKCGW010000125.1:0-11290 GCA_046303175.1 Flavobacteriales bacterium | reverse complement strand
TAATTGATAAACCACGGAGATCACAGAGAACACGGAGAATGAGAAAACCAGCCTAAACAAACCTCTAGCCGTATTCTCTGTGTTCTCTGTGTTCCCTTTGCCCTCTGTGATTAAAAAGAATTCATCTATTAATCGAGACTCTTCTCCCACTTGCTCACAACATATGATTGGTTCCCGATTAAGAATGCAACGGAATCAAACTGCTGCTCATTTTTGATGACTAATTGATAAACCACGGAGATCGCAGAGAACATGGAGAGCAAGAAAACCAGCCTAAACAAACCAATCACCGAAATCTCTGTGTTCTCTGTGTTCTCTGTGCCCTCTGTGGTTAAAGAATTCATCTATTAATCCAGACTCTTCTCCCACTTGCTCACAGCAACCGTAGCAACAGCATTACCTACCACATTGGTAGCACTGCGACCCATATCCAGCAAATGATCGACACCCAACAACAACAACAACCCGGCTTCCGGTATTTGAAACGACGCCAACGTTCCGGCAATCACCACGAGCGAAGCGCGCGGCACGCCGGCAATTCCTTTGCTGGTAATCATCAATACCAACAACATGGTCAATTGTTGGTCAATGCTCATGTGAATGCCATAGCTCTGTGCAATAAACAAACTCGCGAAGGTCATGTACATCATGGAGCCATCAAGGTTGAAAGAATAACCAAGAGGGAGAACAAAACTCACAATTCGATTGCGACAACCGAAGCGCTCAAGCTCTTCGAGTGTCTTCGGAAAAGCGGCTTCACTGCTAGCGGTAGAGAAGGCAAGCAACAATGGTTCTTTAATTCGACTCACTAGCGTTTTAACACGCTTTCCTACCAAGAAATAAGCGGCAATAAGTAGTATCACCCACAAAAGAAATAATCCAAAGTAAAACTCCCCAATGAACACGCCGTAGGTTACCAAAACACCCAATCCTTTTTTCGCTACAACCGCCGTCATCGCCGAAAAAACAGCGAAAGGAGCGAAGTTCATAACGTATCCAGTAATCTTCAGCATTACGTGGCCAACAGCATCCAACGCCTTAATGATAATCTCTCCCTTTTCACCCAGCGCTGCTGTGGCAACACCAAAAAACAACGAGAACACCACAATCTGAAGTATCTCATTTCCTGCCATTGCCTCAATTACGCTCTTCGGGAAAATATGCGTGATAACTCCCTTAAATGTCATCGCCGCCTTATCGATACCGGTTGCAGCATCTACCGGCGGCAACTCAAGCTGCATCATGGTACCGGGCTGAAACAGATTGACCAATAAACAACCCAATAACAAGGAAACAAACGACGCGGAGATGAACCAGAGCATGGTCTTACCACCAATTCTTCCTACCGACTTAATGTCACCCAGCTTTGCAACTCCCACAACGAGGGTCGAAAAAACCAACGGCGCAATAATCATTTTTATCAAGCGCAAAAAGATGTCGGTAAGGATGGTAATGTTGTCGAGTATGGAGGTAAGCCCAGTATTAGCAGCGCCATCAGCGGAAGCGGGATACGATGAGTTCAACAACACCCCCGTCACTACCCCTGCAATCAGGGCAATGAAAATCCACATAGTAAGCTTATTCGACTTGGTCATAGATTGAACTTTAAAGTGCCAAAGTAAGGCGATTAGCGGACTTTCCTCACCACCTCATCCTTGAGCAATGCTGCGTTTTTATTAGCCAATTGACCGCACGCCGCGTCAATGTCCTTACCCCTCGATCGACGCACATTCACCACCAGGTTTTTAGACTCCAAAAACTTGGCAAACGCATCCACACGCTCCGGGCTGGCCTGACGATATTCCCCGTCATCAATGGGGTTGTACTCGATGATGTTAATCTTGACAGGTAAGTTCTTACAATAGTTGGCAAGTTCTTGAGCGTCCTTCAGCGAGTCATTGAAATCCTTGAAGATGATGTATTCGAACGTTACTCGTGTTCCTGTTTTTTCATGGAAGTACTTCAGCGCAAGAGCAAGCGACTCGAGGTTATTGCTCTCATTGATGTCCATGATTTTGTCGCGCTTCTCATCGTTAGCCGCGTGCAGCGATAATGCGAGGTTAAACTTTACGCCGTCATCTCCCAACTTCGTAATCATCTTGGCTACGCCGGCCGTGCTTACCGTAATGCGCTGTGGCGACATTCCCAAACCATCGGGCGACGTTATTTTCTCTATCGATGTCAATACGTTTTTGTAGTTAAGCAAAGGCTCTCCCATGCCCATATACACGATATTCGATAATGGAATCTGATATCGCTCCTCCGCCTGGCGCTTCAAATACACCACTTGATCATAGATTTCACCGGCCGTTAGGTTGCGCAACATCTTCAGTCGGCCTGTTGCACAAAACGCACACGACAAACTGCAGCCCACCTGAGAGGAAATACATGCCGTCATGCGTGAGGCGGTAGGAATAAGTACGCCCTCAACCACTTTTCCGGCATCCACCTCAAAGGCACATTTAATGGTTTTATCCGAGCTAATCTGCTGGTCAACCAGTGTAATTCCTTGAAGATTGTAATGGGCGGCGAGTAACTCCTTGGTAGCTGCGGAAAGATTGGTCATATCTTCAAACCGCGTGACCGACTTCTTCCAAAGCCACTCCATCACCTGCTTAGCACGAAACTTCTTCTCGCCGTTCGCTTCGAAAAACAGCGTCAGCTCGTCAAGAGAAAGTGTACGAATATCGGTTTTTGGGCGCTCCATGGATTGCGCAAAGATAGCCTATGCCTGTTTCTTGAATACGAAGCGATAGGTAACGACCTTGCCGTCGCCCGCGGCAGCATCTGAAAGCTTAATCTTTCCAAGCTTATTCACAACATACTCTGTCAATTGTGTGCTGGTCGAGTTGATGTGGACAATCTGAATTTTTCCGGACGCATCAATCTTAAAACTAACTTCAACCAAACCATCCATGTTGGGCTGTTGCAACTCTGTGTTGACCGGCTTACCTTGAGCAAACCCCGCGAACCCCGCACCCATCAAAGAAAAAATCAACAAGGCTCCTATGAGAAGCATTTGCCGATTTATTCTGTGGATGTTACGCGGTAGCATGGGCATAGTAGAGTGACGCTTAAATGTCCTGTTTAGTTACTTGTTGTTCAAAATTATAGGTTCAATTCCTCGGAGTGATTATTTCGCTATAATATCGCTCCCTGATTAAACAATGTATGATACGTTTTGGTTTTTTCTGCCTCTTAATTACAACAGGCAGCGTTTTTTCCCTAGCACAAGTAGTGCCAGACACAACGCACATAAACATCGGCGACAAAACCATTATTGTGATTGATGCCAATCCCGAGGCAAAACCTCAACAGCCGACTGCCGAGTCAGCGCCGCAACCCACAAAATCAGATGATGAACTGAAGCAGGAGCTCACTCACTTCGCAGGCATCGATTTTGGCTACTGCCAGCTGATGGATTCCAATGGCAGCATTACCCGCGATAGCGCTACCAATTGGCTTTCTATCAACAACAATCGATCGCTGACCTGGCGATTCAATATTCTGGAATACAAATTCCGAATCTACCATGACTATGTCGGCATATACACCGGCTTTGCATTAGCTTACAATAGCTATGGATTTTCCAACAACATAGATGTGGTGGTCGATAAAGAAGAAATTGGCATCTACGCCACAGAAGTCGATCCCGAGCTACGCAACTATACCAAAAACAAACTGCGCACAACCATTCTTCAAGTCCCCTTGATGCTTGAACTCAACTCACGCAAAGACAACCAAAAAAATTTCCATCTCGCCGCCGGCGCGATTGGGGGTTGGGTTACTTCTACCATCACCAAACAAAAATGGGAAGATGATTCCGGCAAAAACACCGCCCGAAAAAAAGACGAGTTTCAGGTGAATCCTTTCACTATCGACCTTTCAGCACGTATCGGTTATAAAAAAACAGCACTGTTTTTTACGTATGGACTAACTCCACTGTTCGTCAAAAACCAAGGTCAACAAGTGTATCCTCTGACTTTTGGTATTCAATTGTCCCAGTTTTAAACGTACACAATCTGATCATCGGTTACCGGCTGTTCGCCCTTGTAGCATTGCAATAGTCTGGCAACGGTTGCCACGTCCTTTTTGCAGTACACTTCTATCCTATCCAAATCGCCCTGCTCGTAATACACCGACCTTACCTGGCTTCCATCGATGTCGTCCTTAGGTGTCGGAATTCCGAAGATTTTTGCCAACACCTTGATGGAAGTGTAATTCTTGTAGTCACCAAACTTCCAGAGCTCCATGGTGTCGAGGTGCGCAACCTCCCACGGCTTCTTACCCGCAATGTCCAAAAGCAACGGAAGTTTGATGCGGTGTATAAGCATGCGGCGACACAAATACGGAAAATCGAACTCCTTACCGTTGTGAGCGCACAGCAACCGAAATGGATGATTGGTGCGGGTTTCGAGCAATTCAGAAAAATCTGCCAGCAGCCGGTATTCATCATGGCCATAAAACGAGGTTACACGCAGTACGCGCTCATCCAATCGCTTCGAGAAATACCCAACGCTTATGCAAACAATCTTTCCAAATTCAGCATAGATGCCGGCTTCCTGATAGCTTTCTTCCACACTTGTGCCATGCTTTTCGCGTGAAAACTTGCTTTTAGCTGTCCAAAGCTCCTTTAATTCATCGTCCAGATTTTCAAAGCCTTGTTCTTGCGGCACTGTTTCAATATCGAGAAACAAAACCTCTTCGAGCCTCAATTGATCGAGCATATTGTTTTGATTTTTCAGGTGAGCAAAATGCCGGGCGAACCAAACACGGGCAAATCATCCAAATCGTTGTCATACATATCCGGCGTGTAAATAAACTTCTTATCGAATATCTGATTATGGATGTAATAACTAACCCAATAGCGATGGCTAATCTTCAATGAGTCGGGCATCAACAATTCAAATGGCTTAACGCTTTCCGACGGTATGTCATTGAGCAAAAAACGAAGCGTCGCCGTTTGCTTTTCTTTGCCCTGCAGCTTCCCCTCGCCCGAAGCGTTTACCATTACGGTCTCTATGGGTTCCTTACGATTGTTAATGACATAAACCGACCAATTGTCGCGGTTTGGCAAAAAGGCGATGTACACGCCTGTTACTTCTTCTATGTTTAAATCCTTCTTCATGAAATTCTATGAATGTCCGTTCACTAAATGCATTGAAATGTCGAGGTATCGAAATAAATCCGCCGGCATGTGTTGAATGCGCTCTTTGCTTTGAGTATGCCCGAGGCGCACGACAACTATATCCAAATCCGGTATTCCAACCACATACTGACCGCGTAAACCGCGGCAGGCAAAAAAGGATTGCCCCTTATATTCTCCCAGCCACCATTGTTTACCATACCATGTGCACGATTCGGCCTTTTCATCTGCTACGAGATGCGGCATGAGCGATTCACCTACCCATGACGATGAAATCACAGCGTCGCCATTCGCTTCTCCATCATGTAAAAAAAGAAGACCCAATCTCGCAAAATCGCGCGCTGTAGCATAAAAACCACTGAATGTCTTTTCGATTCCCGCTGCATGGTCAAGGTTCCAATAGGCGTCATGTTCAGCACCAATCGGGCCCCACAACTTCTGCGCACAGTAGTCGGAAACACACATGCCGGTTACCTTTTCCAAGATCATTCCCAATAACACCGTATTGCCTCCTTCATAGGCCCACAACGTTCCGGGCTCAACCTGCACGTGGTAATCCAACGTGGCTTTTTTCAAATCTTTTCCGTAGTAAGACTTTGCCATGTAACCCAACGGACTGCTGTAGCTTTCTCCGAAGGGAATTCCGCTGGTCATTTCCAACAGATGGCGCACGGTAAGTAACGTGTCCATGCCCGTGCGATACGCCTCTAAATAAGTACCCACTTGATCGTTAACACTGTGAATCAACCCTTCTTCTAAGGCCTTTCCAATCAACAATGAGGTTATACTCTTTGCCATTGAAAACGAATTGCTCAGTGTACTCGAGTCGGATTCACTATAGTGCTCAAACATCAATGAATCGCCGCGGTAAATAAGCAATGCCGTGGTTTGCATGGAGTCAACCCATGCGCCGTCCGCCGGGGTTAAACCCCTCACATTGTACGCGCGAGATTTCAGCGTAGCCTTCGGTGCAGAAGCGCTGACTTTGCGAACATCAAAATAGCCCATGTCATCAATGTCCGGATTCTTTTTTCCCACCAAATAGGTCTTGCGGAGGCCATACAACACATGCACATTGCCCGTAGCCAACAAACCGACACATCCGGCCGATAGAAGAATGATTAAGGAAACCAACAAGCGTTTAACAATGCGCATGTTCTGTATTTTTCTCGCAAGGTAATGCCGCGCTCAGAAATCGTTTATTCCTTCATGGAATATTCAACGCATAAATTTGGTTATTCCCATGAAATTGGGGCAACTTGCGCCCATGAAAATAGCTCCGGGTAAAAATGTTGCCGTGCATTACACATTGTATGTTACTGGCGAAGAAAAAGAACTCATTGAAGAAACCAGAAACGACGACCCCATGTCTTTTGTATTTGGTGAAGACGTCATGCTTCCCAAGTTTGAAGAAGCGTTGCTTGGTCTCTCTGCCGGTGATTCTTTCACAATAGAAATTCCATGCGACGATGCATACGGTCCGGAGCAAGAAAGCCTGTTTATCGAGTATCCGAAAAGCATGTTTCTGGAAGACGGTGAAATCGACGAAGACATGCTTCAAGAGGGAGAAGTAATTCCACTCGAAAGCCCTGAAGGCGACATCATTGAAGGAGTTGTGTGTGAAGTAAAACTAAACTCCGTAGTTCTCGACTTCAATCACCCGCTGGCCGGCGAAGATTTGTTGTTTGAAGGATCGGTTGTATCGGTTGATTGATTCAATAGCGCATTGTTCACAAGAAGCCACAACCTCCGTGGTTTGATTCTTCTTGCTTACTTATTTGCTCCCGCATGAAAAGGTCTCCTTTTAAAACATCCGCAAATACGATTTCATCGATATCGACCATCATTGGTATTACTCTCGTGCTGGTTTTGGTTGGCACGCTCCTCATTGTTTCCTTGCTGGGAAGCGCAGTTACAGGCCACTATCGCGGACAGGTTGTTGTGCAAGTTATGATTGCGGATGATGTGGAAGAACAAGATGCTCAGCTACTCAAAAAGCAACTGGAGGGTGAGCCGTTCACCGCTGAAGCCAGCTATCTTTCAAAAGAAGAAGCGGCGGGCCTCATGCAAGAAGAGTTAGGGGAGGAATTCGTTGACTTTTTAGGTTATAATCCACTGCCGGCCTCCATTGATATTCACATCACTCCGGAATACAGCGATGAGGTAAAACTGACGGAAATCGTAAAGGAACTCGAGAAAAATCCGGCTATCAATGAAGTGGTATTTCAGCATGATTTGTTGCGACAGATGAACGCTAACCTTAGCAAGTGGAGCCTGGGAATTTCGCTCATTGGTATTCTATTACTGATTATCGCAATCGTACTCATCGTTAACACCATTCAACTCGCGATATTCTCACAACGTTTTCTCATTAAGAGCATGCAGCTTGTCGGTGCAACGCAATGGTTTATTCAAAAACCATTTCTGCGCCGAGGTTTGTGGTTCGGCTTTCTCGCATCCATGATTGCCCTTGCCATTCTTTTCATGTTGCTGTATGCGTTTCGTTCCGACTTACAAGATATGATCAACATTCTTCAGGAAAAACAACGATTGCTGACGCTTATAGGTGGCGTGCTTCTCATCGGTTTGTTCCTAAGCGGAATTGCCACATTGTATGCGGTAAATCGATTTATTCGCACAGAGGCATCCAAACTGTATTAACGGCGAACGAATTCCATCGTTCATTTGTTTCCCACGCATGGCTCAAAAAAGAAAAACCGCTGTTTTATTAGTCAACCTGGGATCGCCCGATAGTCCAAATCCCGGAGATGTAGCGTCCTACCTCACCGAGTTTCTGAATGATCCCCGGGTAATTGACATCAATTGGTTGGGTCGTAAAATTTTGGTCAATGGAATCATCGTTCCATTCCGTCATCGCAAGAGTTCGAAGGTGTATCAAGAGCTATGGACCCCCGAAGGCTCTCCTCTCATCTATTACGGAAAACAAACTCAGGCCAAGTTGCAAGAGCGCTTTCATGATGATAACCTGGATACTCGAATATTTCTGGCGATGCGTTATAAAAACCCATCCATCGAGTCGGCTCTTGCAAGCATCGTAAAATGGAACCCCGACAAACTCATCATTTTGCCGATGTTCCCGCACTACGCCTCCGCATCAACGGGATCTGTAATCGACAAGTGCATGCGCGTTTTACGCGATCTTTGGGTGTTTCCTGAAATTCAAATCATCAATCAGTTCTGGGATCATCCGCTCTATCTGCAGGCGTTTGCAAACCGCGCTAAGCAATTCGATATTTCTGCATACGACCACGTAATTTTCAGTTATCACGGACTTCCTGAGCGGCAAGTAGACAAGGTGTATGAGGACCGCGCATGCAAAAATCACTCATGCGAACACGAAATCAACGACGAAAACAAACTGTGTTACAAAGCCACTTGCTATGCCACGAGCCGCGAAATTGCTGAGCGATGCGGTATTGATCCAAGCCATTATACGGTCGCATTTCAATCGAGATTAGGTAAGGGCTGGATTGAACCCTTCAGCGACAAGGTAATTGAGGACTTAGCGAAAAAGGGTGCTAAAAAACTACTGGTATTCTCTCCTGCTTTCATTGCCGATTGCCTCGAAACGACCATCGAAATCGGTGAAGAATATCAAGAACTTTTCGAAGAACATGGAGGTGAAAAAGTACAGCTGGTGCCTAGCTTAAATGATGGCGACGATTGGATTGACTTGCTCGAAGACATTGTTCGCAAACGCCTGTAGTTATTTAAACCAAGAGGCGTACATCACATAGTTATTGGCGATACGCTGCACCTCGCCCTCAAACAGTTCCTTGCTCAATTCCTTTACCTTCTTTGCAGGCACGCCGGCATATACGCTTCCGCTTTCCACGCGCGTACCTTCCAGCAGCACGGCTCCGGCAGCAACTATGCTATTGCTTTCTACTACACAATTATCCATTACGATGCTTCCCATGCCAATGAGCACATTGTCGTGAATTGTACAACCATGAACCAGGGCGTTGTGGCCAATAGAGACGTTGTTTCCAATCAGCGTGGCCGCTTTCTGATAAGTGCAATGGATAACCGCGCCGTCCTGAACATTCACTCGATTACCCATTACAATGCTATTGACGTCGCCTCGTACCACGGCGTTGAACCAGACGCTGCACTCATCACCCATTATTACATGGCCCACCAATGTGGCGTTTTCTGCGAGGTAGCAATCCTTTCCCATCTTAGGCTCTCGGCCCTGAACCGCTTTTATTAATGCCATTTTTTATCCGCTGTGTGTTGTTGATTAGTTCAGAAATTGATAGACCCCATAACCCTGTAAACGATATTTTTGCTCAAACTTAAATAACAAATCCAATGAAAAAAGTAGCTTTCTTTTTAATGAGTGCCGCGGTACTCTCTTTTTCATCATGTACTCAAGAAGGGGCAGAGGGTCCTGCTGGTCCTGCTGGTCCTGCTGGTCCTGCCGGTGACGATGCCGGATTTACTGTTAACTCACTCACCATTGCTGCTGCCGACTGGGCTGGCGGTACGTATGTTGAGTATCCTGCAGACTTCATCAACGCTGATATCTACGAAGAGGGTGTTGCTATCGCATACATCCAGGACGATTTCGGATATTGGAACGCTATCCCATCACAGTGGCACGTAATAACCGGTTTCGGTTACACATTCGCTGATTCTGACGGCGACGGTACTGCTGATACAGGTATTGTTGGTTTCGACGCTGTGAATGGTGCTCCAACCGTTGACCAAAACGCTCGCGTAATCACCATGACTTCACGCGACTACGAAGTGCTCAACAGCAACGGTCAAATCAAGAACTACAACGAAGTAATGACTTACCTTTCTAAGAAGTAATATTTTCTTCGCTAAGAGAAAAGAGGCTGTCCGAAAAGACAGCCTCTTTTTTATCCCGCCCAATTCTCTCTATCCAGGCTCCGATACTGAATTGCCTCGGCCAAATGCTGGCTCTCTATTCGCTCACTGCCCGATAAATCCGCAATGGTGCGGGCCACCTTCAAAATCCTGTCGTAGGCGCGCGCACTCAGTTTCAATCGCTCCATAGCAGTTGCCAGCAACCGCTTGCCCGCATCATCAATTACGCAATGATCCTTCAACCATTTGCTATCCATCTGTGCATTGCAATTCATGCCGGGGCGACTTTGAAATCGTGACTGTTGAATCGTGCGTGCCTCAATTACTCGTGCTCTCACGCGCTCGCTCGAGTCACCGCTGGAGCGTCCACTAAGCTCATTAAAACTCACCGGAGTCACCTCCACATGTATGTCGATTCGATCCAGCAAAGGACCACTAACCTTGTTCAAGTACTTCTGAACGACACCGGGCCCGCACACACATTCCTTTTCCGGATGGTTGTAATAACCGCATGGACAGGGGTTCATGCTTGCAATGAGCATAAAACTAGCAGGGTATTCAATTGAAAATTTGCTTCTCGAAATCGTAATGTTTCTATCCTCCAACGGCTGACGCATTACTTCGAGAACCGTACGCTTGAATTCCGGCAGCTCATCCAAAAACAACACACCATTGTGGGCAAGCGAAATTTCACCGGGTTGAGGAAAACTGCCCCCACCTACCAACGCAACATCGCTGATGGTGTGATGTGGGGATCGAAACGGCCGTTGTTGTATTAATCCTCCATTCTGTTTTATACGACCCGCCACACTATGAATCTTGGTTGTCTCGAGAGCCTCCTCCAGCGAAAGCGGCGGCAATACAGTCGATAATCGCTTTGCAAGCATGGTTTTGCCTGCTCCCGGTGGGCCAATGAGAATCACGTTGTGTCCGCCTGCAGCAGCAATCTCAAACGCTCGCTTAATATTCTCCTGACCCTTCACATCGAGGAAGTCAATTGTACCGATTTCTTGTTGTCTTGTAAATTCTTTGCGCGCATCCACTTCTACACGTTTCAACGAAGAAGTTCCGGTAAAAAACCCGATAACCTCACTGATGTGATTCACTCCATACACCTCAAAACCCTCGACAATACCGGCCTCATCCGCATTGGCCGACGGAAGGATAATCCCTTTGAAACCCTCCTTCTGAGCCTGTATTGCTATGGGTAGCGATCCGCGAATTGGACGCAAACTGCCATCTAAGCTGAGCTCACCCATCATGATATAATGCGCCAATTCATCGGAA
>JBKCGW010000124.1:0-1745 GCA_046303175.1 Flavobacteriales bacterium | reverse complement strand
CCTCTGGGGGGTGAAGTCGAATTCGCAAACGCTCCACTCACATACAACATGTTCTCGCGCAAGGTGAGTGTTCTCAGATAATAAATGTTTCCTAAAATCGGAAATTGATATCCCGGTGCGCGTACTCCGGTTAAAACATCGTACAAAGCGATACCCGAATTCTGGGTATAGCCCTCCGCTCCTTCAAAAAAACCTCCGCTCAGCACATGATTACCATAGAACATGGCACGCTTTGCCTGCAACGCATAAGCATATTCAGTGGGTGTCTGACTTTCAATATTAGCATCCCATGGCAACACTGTAAACGTAGCCGCATTCAGCATCGCAATGTTGGTGCGTTGCACTGTATTGACCGTTGAAAAAGGACCACAAATCAGCAGTGTATCGTTGCGCAAATCGAAGCTCGCAATGCCTGCGTCAATGTTAAAATAAACAGGATCAAGTGCAAGTGTCTGCAAATTGAACGACGCAATACGACTTCTGCCTTGTCCATTTATCTGTGTATTCGTGCTGTTAAACTGAAGAAACAAAGATTCACCCACTATATCTATTTGCGTTATGGATGGCGACGTTACCGTCCACGGATAGAATGTTTCCTCAACCGGATTCATTGCAGCCAAATATGCCGGGCCATACTCCTCAGTTACGATCTGACTACCTGCAATAAACAAAGTATCACCGGAAGGTGTGAGTGCCATATCGCTGATGTTGCCCGTAATTTCTATGGATGTCGGAAGAAATTCCCCTGTATACAAATTGATTCGCGCGAAATGATTGGCTTCATAGCCTCCCATTGGACCTTCGCTGGATCCGATAAATAGCTGATCTCCGCTGGGAACCACCGAACCTATTGCATACATGATTCCATTGAAGGGCAGCGTCTCATTGGTAAGCATAAACGTAGGAGCATGAATAAAGGCAACCCCCACACGCTCCTGATCAAACATCTCGCTAAACCATCCATTCACATACAGCACTTCGTCCTTCACCAACAAGTCGTCAATGGTACCGACTGTTTCCATGATCTCCACCTCACTAAATTCAACCTCGCCATCTGAATCGGGAAACGAATACAGCATCGCCATAGTGGTTCCGTTCACATTGTCTGAACCGGCAACAAACACTCGCGTTTCCGAGGCAGCAAGATCTTTCAAACTTTCAATATCGTATAGACCTATCTCTTGAACATAGGCACCGGTTGCGCGTTCTATCTTAATCAACTTGTTATTCTCATAAGCAGTGGACCCTTGATAATAAACACGTACAAGAGCGAAGTAATAATATTCCTCTGTAATGACCATTCGCTTGCAGTAATCATACTCCCACGTTGATGGCTCAAGCTCATTCAAATCAATCGTCCAGTCAGACAACTGCCAAGTGTTGGTGTCATACGAGCAAACCATTTTGCGCGGCTGCCCATTCACTGTTTCGAATGTTCCAACAATGTAAAGTGTGTCGTTGTGGGCGTAAAGCGATGAAATACTACCACCCGAATCCACTTCAAAATCGACTGGTATCTGCTCGCCGGTAACCCAGTTGAAGACATACAACACATAAACATCTCGGGCAATGAGGTAGTCACCAATGCGCACCATATCATCCACCTCGAAACCCGCTCCTGTGCTTGGTATGGGAAATGGCAAGGCCTCAACATTTCCATCCGGATCCACATGGATAAATTGATAATTCTGCTGTGAGGACTCATCAATTCCCTCCACGTAATCCGTTGCCACTATCCAACCTCC
>JBKCGW010000123.1:0-1963 GCA_046303175.1 Flavobacteriales bacterium | reverse complement strand
AGCCCCACAGGCCACATAAACCACCAAAACTATCGACAACATGCAGCATAACCCAATTCAAAAAACATTCTGGGGCATTGGGTTAGAGAACGAAACATACCTCCAATTCGAAGAGTCACTTATTGTATCCGGACAATTCATTCGTGAAAAAATGGGGCGCGAGCGCTATAGCATCGACTACCTCAAATGCTATAGAAAAGGAACCTTAGAGGCCGCGCTTGCCGCAGCATTCGACAATAATAAAAACTACAGAGTGAGCCGCATGATGAACAGTCATTCGCTCGAAAAGCTCGACATCAAGTTTCAACACAAAACACTACTGTCACCACCGCCCTTGCTCGACAATCCGGAGTATTTGGGAAAATCGATACTCGAGTTGTTTCTCGAAAAACAACCCTATGCCATTCAAAGCATGCTCACGCAAAAGAACATGCCCATGGGATGCATCATTTTTGATGGCGATTCAATTGAGTTTGTGACGAAGTATTTTGAGAACAGAACCATTCAGGAAGCCTGCAATGAATTACAAGCGTCCAAGCGTATATTCTTGGAAAAATTCAATGAATCAGAAATCCTGAAAGGCACGTTGACCTATCCGGAATATAATATTGGTATCAACATGTTCATGTCGAACCAAAAGAACCTGGTTCTGTTCAACAACGGCACGTTTCACTTTCACATCACACTACCCACGCTCAAAGAGGACAGTAAAATTGTGGACTACGATGCGTTTGACCGCGCACATGCCAACGCCATTTACATGCTGCAGTGGTTTGAGCCCTTCTTCATCGCCACATTGGGCAGCCCCGACATTCTATCGGTCATCAGCGACAAGCACAACTTAGACGAGAAGTTTGCTGGAGGATCAATGCGCAATGCTATGTCGCGTTACACGGGTGTTGGTACTTACCATCAATCGATGGCGAAAGGCAAGATCCTCACCTACCCGGTCGAAGATTTCCGCAAGCTCTTGAAGTTTACGAAGGAAGAAAAGATTTGGTGGAGAGATCAGGTGGAGGCCGAATTGAGCTACGACCTACTCTCCGATTTAGGTCTCGATTTCAACCGCGAGAAACTCTATCAAAGCGGATTCGAGTTCCGCAGCTTCGATGAATTCCCTGCGAGTTACCTACCCGAGGTCTTGCACGCCATCGTTCTCATCTGCGAACATTCGCGTCATGTTGCTGACGTGTCGTGGGCATCCGACAGTGTAGTCTGGAACAACCTCGTGTTCAGAGCACTCAAAGAAGGTTTCAAAACAATCATCAATGCGGAAGAGAAACAAGCACTACTCGATCTATTGCAGTTGAACGATACAACGTCAGCGCCTTACCAAAGCGCCCATCGCCTCGATGCATTTTTCTTTGCCGTGTTGGAGGAGCTTCACAACCGCTACAAGACAGACAATGTCTATCTCGATGCGCTTATGGGACAAAAGACTTCAGCACCACCACACTGGGAGAACTTCAACGAGCACCAAACCGAGCAGCACGCCATTCAGTTGGAAGAGGTGGGGTGAGTGTTTTTGACTTTTACTCTTCGAAGTTCCTTCGCGGTTATCTGATTTTAACCGCAGAGTCGCAGAGAGTCACAAAGATGTTTTTGAATTTTCTCTTAGAAGTTCCTTTTGCGTCTTTGCGGTTAGATGTTATAACCGCAGAGGCGCAGAGAGTCGCAAAGATGTTTTTGAATTTTCTCTTAGAAGTTCCCTTTGCGCCTTTGCGGTTAAAAAAAAATCCGCACCAATAACTTACGGACTCACCAAATTAATCGAGAGCTGCGCATACCAAGTGCCACCTAGCACATTCTCCTGAGCGTATGGTTGATCGCCGAAGAATCCGCGGAAGAACTCTTTGTCGTTGTCGAATTTATCGAGGTTGAAGCTGTAACCATAGCGATATCCCGCCTGCAACGACATCCAGATAAACTGATACATCGATGTTTCCCACACTGCGCGGAAACG
>JBKCGW010000122.1:0-3344 GCA_046303175.1 Flavobacteriales bacterium | reverse complement strand
CCACTAGATGCACGAGAATTGAATCAGTTTCCGATTCCCCATATTCAGGAAGGCGATGCCCCCTGTGCCCTCCTGAAATAGGTTGACCAAAAACCAACCAATTTCATGAAAGCAAAAAGGAGAGAAAGTTTAAAGCCGGTAAGATTCTTTTCGGCTCAAATCAAGCAATCTGTAGTAAAAGATATTGAGGATGGTAAATGCAGTGTTTCACAGGCTGGGCGCGAGCTTAGCGTTTGTCCCCAGACTATTTATAAATGGATTTACCGCTACAGCCGATATTTACAAAAAAGTAAAATCATGGTAGTAGAAGATCAAAGCGAAGCATATCGTACAAAAGAGCTTGAAAAGCGTATTAAAGAACTTGAGGCAGCTCTTGGTAGAAAGGGCCTAGAGCTTGAGTATTACAAGTGTTTGGTTGAAGTTACCGAAGAGCATTATCAGGTCGATTTAAAAAAAATTTCGGACCTACAGTATCCAGAGGTTTAGATACTTCAAAGGAGTAAGGCACGCCTATCGAATGAGAGATTTATACAGCGTTCTAGGTATTTCAAAGCAGGCACATCATCGCTCTGTTAAAAGGGCTGATGCGATGATGGAACTGGGCGGTGTAATTATCAATGAATGCAATAGAATCAGGAAAAATCACAAGGTCATGGGATGCGTTAAAATCCACGGTCAAATCGGTAAGAATATCGGCCTTGGCAGGGACCGTTTCCTGGAATATTGCAAAGAGCTAAAACTATTTATGAAAAGGAAGCGCTGCCCCCATAGAACCACGCATTCATCGAAGTATCGGCGTTTCCCTAACCTCTCAGATGGTCTAGTTTTAACAGGCCCTAATCAGCTTTGGCAGTCCGATATTTTCTACATACACGATATGGATAAACACCGCTATGGCTTTACCATTATTGATGTTTACACCAGAGAGTTATTAGCACTGCGTTTTGCTACTAATATGCGAGCAGAAAACCTTGAAAAGGCGATAAAAGAAGCTGTAAAACGAAGAGCCGGTCAGAAGCTGTCAGGCTGTGTTTTCCATTCTGATGGTGGAAGACAGTACGAAGATTTATCTGTGATGTCTTATCTGAAGTCAATGGGAATGGTGCAAAGCATGTGTGTCCGCGCCCAACAAAACGCTTACGCAGAGCGTGTGCAGGGAACCATGAAATATGAATACTTGTTCATGGATGATAGCAAGCAAAGCATGAAGAAAAAGTTCTATCGAGCAATGCAGCTCTATAACAACTCTCGCCCGCACGATGAGTTAGGTGGATTGACCCCAACAGAATTTCAACAAATAACCAACAAGACACCAATTGACGCACGGCCGGAAATGCAGGTATATCAATGGATTGAACCATTGCTAACATTCCCTACAGAAATCAACAAAAGAAAAAAGAACCAAAAAAGAAAACAACAACAATTACATTTAATCAATAATTAAAAAGTCAACCTTATTCAGGAAGGTGCAACCTATCACCTATAACCTATAACCTATCACCTATCACCTCCCCCTCCCTCCTATATTCGCAAAAAATTCCCTATGCGTTTCTCCATCCTCATTGTCCTGTTGGCTATCGCCGTTCAAACATTCGCTCAAGAAGAATTGCTCTTTCAACAACCCTCAGCGCCGATTTTACAATTGGCCGATTATGAAAGGCCGCCGTCCATTTCACCCGATAGCAAAAAGGACATGGTGCTGTTTTCTTACCGAGACACTTACAAGTCGTTACAAGACTTGAATCAGGATGAACTTCGCTTGGGCGGTTTGCGCGTGAATCCAACACTCAACATTTCTTCTACCCAATCCTACGTAACCAACCTCAAGCTGCGCAAGCTGTTGGATGCGAAAGCGACACCGCAGCAAGTGAAGAATCTACCCAAGAAAGCCAAGATCACCTTCGTATCCTGGTCTCCAAACGACCAACACATCGCCTTTGTAAACATCGACGATGATGGGCTCAGTCTGTGGGTAGTGGATGTGGCCACCCAAGAAGCCAAGCCGCTCACCAATCTAAAACTAAACGCAAACGCAGGTATGCCCTACATGTGGGCGCCCGATGGCCAATCACTCCTGGTCCGCACGGTTCCAGCTAATCGCGCGAAGTTGATAGACCCCAAGAAAGAACTTCCCAAAGGCCCCACCGTTTCGGTAGCCGAAGGAAAAGCATCGCAGAACAGAACGTTTCAGGATTTGCTCAAGAACCCGACCGACGAGAAAAACTTTGAAACCATTGTAGCGTGCGAGATAAAGCAGGTGAAGCTATCGGGCGAAGTGAGCAATTTCTTACCGACCGATTTAATCATCGGCACATCGTATTCGCCCGATGGCGCCTATGTGCTGGTAACAACCATCCAGCGTCCTTTCTCCTACCTCGTGCCTTACAGCCGATTCCCCATGTCGCAGAAGGTATACACGTCGGCCGGAGCATTGGTAAAAGAGGTGAATGCTATACCACTCGTTGAGATTATGCCCAAAGGCTTTGAGGCCGTGCGCACGGGCAAGCGCAACATGTCGTGGCGCGATGACTCGGCGCATGCGCTGATGTATGTCGAAGCCTTGGATGGTGGTAATCCGGCACAAGTAGTCGAATACCGCGACGAGCTCTTCAGTTGGGATGCCCCGTTTGAAGCCGCGCCCCAATCGATTATGAAGGTAAAACAGCGCTTCAGCGATGTGCTTTTTTCCGATAAAGGGTTCATGATCGTGAAGGACTCTTGGTACGACACACGGAATGAAAAAACATACCTGGTGAATCTGGCCGATAACACCTCCAAGATCATTGTCGACCGCAACAGCCAGGATGCTTATGGTGACCCCGGCGTTTACCAGCAAAGCAAAGGGAAATATGGAACCTATGTGCTCACGGTAACCAATAACAAACTGATGCTATTTGGTGATGGGTATTCCGAAAAAGGACCGTTTCCTTTCATCGATGAATTCGATTTGACCAGCTTGAAAACGAAGCGCATTTACCAATCCACGTTCACCGATAAAAAAATCGATTTACTGGATGTGATGGATGCCAAGAAAGGCATTTACCTGGTGCAGTTGCAGAGCAAAACCGATTATCCTGATTATTATACTTTATCGATTAAGAACAATAGCACCGAGCGCCTCACCACATCCAAAAATCCTTTCGAGTCGAGTGCATCGGTCGAGAAGCAGGTTATCAAGTATAAACGAGAGGACGGTGTAGATCTATCGGGCACACTCTATTTGCCCGTTGGTTACGACAAGAACGCGAAGGCAAAATTGCCCTTATTAATTTGGGCTTACCCCGAAGAATTCAAAGACAAGAGCAGCGCCGGACAAAGCAAACAGAATCCCAACGAGTTTACCT
>JBKCGW010000121.1:0-21945 GCA_046303175.1 Flavobacteriales bacterium | reverse complement strand
ACCGATTTCGCGCCGGGCACCAGCAAACGCGGATCGAGGCGCATATCGAAATGGTTTTCCATGTAGGCCATTTCGCCTTGCTTGGCTTGCTTCAGCCAAGCTTCCAACTGCGGTGCCTCCTCTTCTAAAAATCCCGCTTTCGATATACCACAAAATGAAAAACCTACATCCAGCGCCAACTGTTTTATCAATTGGGCATTTGCCGCTGCAGTTAATTCAGCCTGTGTTGCCATTAGAACAATTCTCCGGGGCGATTGCCCTTCAACTTTCCAAGATGTTTATACGCCTGCTCTGTAACCTGTCTTCCGCGCGGTGTGCGCATGATGAAGCCCTCTTGTATCAAATAAGGTTCGTAGACTTCCTCAATGGTTCCCGCATCTTCACCAACTGCCGTAGCAACTGTATTCAGACCTACAGGTCCTCCGTTGAATTTGTCAATGATGGTATACAAAATCTTGTGGTCCATTTCATCGAGACCATGTGTATCTACATTCAGTGCATTCAGTGCAAACTGCGTAATCTCTAGATCACATTTTCCATTCCCTTTTATCTGCGCAAAATCACGCACGCGTCGGAGTAATGCATTTGCAATACGAGGCGTACCGCGGCTTCTGCGCGCAACTTCATATGCTGCATCTTGTAAAATCTCCATATTCAGAATGTCCGCACTGCGCTGAACGATATCTGTAAGTGTTTGAGCGTCGTAGTATGAAAGTCGCGCGTTGATTCCAAAGCGAGCGCGCAACGGAGCAGTCAGCAAACCACTGCGTGTAGTTGCGCCAATCAATGTAAATGGATTCAGTTTGATCTGCACTGAACGAGCGTTCGGACCTGTATCAATCACCAGGTCGATGCAATAATCTTCCATGGCAGAATAGAGATACTCTTCCACGACCGGACTCAATCGATGAATCTCGTCAATAAAAAGAATGTCGTTATTCTCCAGATTCGTAAGCAAACCCGCTAAGTCAGCAGGCTTATCGAGTACCGGGCCTGAAGTTGTTTTGATGCTCACGCCCATCTCGTTCGAAATGATATAACCAAGCGTGGTTTTTCCTAATCCCGGCGGGCCATGCAACAACACATGATCCAACGATTCTTCGCGCAGTTTAGCCGCCTTTACGAATATTTCGAGATTTTCTAATACCTGGCGTTGACCCGTGAAGTCTTCGAATGTTTTGGGTCGCAATACACGGTCATAATCCTTTTCCGGATTATCCGCTTCATCGCGTATGTTGAATGAGTCATTCATGGTAGTTCCTTACTTCGCCTCGGTCGATTGATTGTATTCGTTGTAGCGCTTATAAAGTTCGTCAAATATCAGCCTTACACGCAAAGCATAGACGGGAGAAGTAAATTGTTGTTGGATGTCGCGGTTATTCTTCAGCATGATTCGATACCCCACTCCAACACCCACTCCAATCAACTTCAAAATCTTGAATTCGAACGCCATTCCGGGTTCATACAAGACAACCCTACCCTTATTCACTATTCGCGATTCTTCGTTGTTCGATATGCGAAGAAAACTATTTCCTATGCCAATCTGAATAGGCGCCGATAACTCCCAAGGGCCTCGACGATAGAAACTATATTCAGCAAACGGTGCCCAGTAGTTCATTTCAATATCGGCATTGTAGCGAACTCCGTCGACCACGAGTTCCTCGCGCAAATCAGTACCAATAAAATTATAACCCAACCCCAAGGTCAATCTGCTTCCAAAATTCACTCCTGCTTTGATGCCATATATTTTCGCATCATTACCCGTGATAAATGAATTTCGAGTTTCGAATTTGAAACTTGGTGAAATGCGCTGACTAAACACATCCCTGAGCGAATCGCTCAAATTAATGGTCTGCGCGCGAACACAACCCAACGCAAACAAAATCGCTATTGTTATTAACCCTAGGCGCATGATGGCAAAGTTAGCGGCAAAAAAAGACCCGCCACAAGGGCGGGTCATTTATATCGATTCGAATGTTTAATGCGCGTGTTCGCCTGGTTTCATAGGCACAACCTGCGGCACAAAATCTTCTTCGTGCTCCGGGTTGCTGTAATCGTATGCCCAACGATGTACTTCAGGAATAGCACCAGGCCAGTTACCGTGGATGTGCTTAACAGGCGTTGTCCATTCCAAGGTGTTTGAAGCCCATGGGTTTTGCGTTGCTACCTGACCGTACTTAATACTGTGGAAGAAGTTGAACAAGAAAAGTAGCTGAGCAGCTCCACCAACGATGGCGAATGTGGAGATTATCGGATTCAAGTCCATTACCCAATCCAAGAATGGGAATTCAGAATAATCGTAGTAACGTCGTGGTGCTCCGGCCATACCCACAAAGTGCATTGGGAAGAACACGCCGAAACCACAAACGAGGGTAAACCAGAAGTGAACATAGCCAAGTTTGGTGTTCATCATGCGGCCGTACATCTTTGGGAACCAGTGGTAGATACCACCAAGCATTCCGAAGATAGCTGACATACCCATTACAATGTGGAAGTGTGCAACAACGAAATACGTATCGTGAACGTTCACATCAAGCGCAGAGTCAGCGAGAATGATACCGGTCAAACCACCTGTAACGAAGGTCGATACAAGACCAATAGAGAATAACATCGCAGGGGTGAAGCGAATATTACCTTGGTAGAGCGTTGTAATGTAGTTGAACGCCTTTACCGCTGAAGGAATCGCAATCAACAGAGTGGTGAATACGAATACAGATCCGAGGAACGGGTTCATACCGGTAACATACATGTGGTGACCCCACACGATGAACGACAAGAAACCAATTGCCAAGATAGAACCTACCATCGCCTTGTAACCAAAGATTGGCTTGCGAGAGTTGGTAGAGATAATTTCTGAAGAAATACCCAAAGCAGGAAGCAGTACGATGTACACTTCAGGGTGACCAAGGAACCAGAACAAGTGTTGGAACAACAGTGGGGATCCACCGGTTACATCGAGTGCCTCACCTTGAATGAAAATGTCTGACAAATAGAACGCTGTTCCAAAGCTGCGGTCCATCAGCAAAAGAACTGCTGCAGAAACCAGTACCGGGAACGACAATACACCCAGGATAGCAGTCACAAAAAGCGCCCACATGGTCAACGGAAGGCGTGTCATCTTCATTCCCTTTGTGCGAAGGTTGATAATGGTAACGATGTAATTCAAACCACCCAACAACGATGATGCAATGAAGAAAACCATTGAGATTAACCAAAGAGTCATACCTGTTCCTGAACCCGGCATTGCCTGTGGCAATGCAGAGAGCGGAGGATAAATTGTCCAACCACCACTGGCAGCACCACCTTCTACGAAAAGGGAAGCAACCATAATCATGCTTGAAAGCAAGAAAAACCAGTAAGACAACATATTCAGGAATCCGCTGGCCATATCACGAGCACCCACCTGCAATGGAATAAGTAAGTTGGCAAAGGTTCCGGACAACCCACCGGTAAGTACAAAGAATACCATGATGGTTCCGTGGATAGTTACCATCGCCAAGTATGCGTTTTTATCTAACAACCCATCGGGGGCCCACTTGTCACCAAGGAAGAAATTCAGAATCTGAAATTTCTCGCCCGGCCAACCCAACTGAAGACGGAAGAAAATAGAGAGCATTACCGCTATCACACCCATGAATATGGCTGTGATAAGGAATTGCTTCGAAATCATCTTATGGTCTTGAGAGAAGATGTATTTCGATACCCAAGATTCTTGGTGGTGATGTGCGTGCCCGTGATCGTGGCTATGATCATGAGCTGTGTGTTCTGCATTTCCCATCGTTCTTTCTTTTAAATAATATCTTTTGTTTAACGAGTCTACTTCAAGCTTGCCTTGGCCATTGGGCTCATTGCATTTTTAGTTGTATCAGCAGGGGCTTCTGTTCCCTCAGCAGGCGTGCCTTCTGCAGCCGGAGGCCCAACGAAAGTCTTCTGCTTTTCCATCCATGCAAGATATTCTTCCTCTGATTCAACAACAATTTTCATCTGCATGTTAAAGTGCGCATTTCCACAAACTTTGTTGCAAAGCAACACATAATCAAATTCATTGTCGCCGAGCTTTCCGCGCATTTCTTTCGTGGTAATGGTCGGTGTCATTTTGAAGCGTGTAGGTACACCTGGTACGGTGTTCATTTGAGCACGGAAGTGAGGCATATACGCTGAGTGAATCACGTCCTGAGAACGGAATACAAATTCAACTTCTTTACCTACAGGCAAGTGCATTTCGCTCTTTACGATTTGATCATCCGCGCCGGTTTCCCAGTTGCTTTTACCACTTGGCTCCTTGAATTCTCCCAAATCGAGAATACGCTGCTTGTGACGTTCCAAGCGATAGATTTTGTCTTCGATAGTCTCAACATAGCTCTCAGGCATTACAGGAAGTTTTTTGTTCTCCTCCAATTGGGCCTTCAAACCTTCAATGTCTTTGTCAAGTTCTTCAATTTTCGCGGCAATCAGATCCTTCGACACTATTCCCATTTCATTTGCTGTGCTTATCAAGTTGTAATTGGCAGCACCAAACTCACCATCCGCTCCCGGATAACGAGCAATCCAACCAAACTGCTTAGAATACAATTCCACTTGCATAGCGTCCTTGGATGCTGGGCCTGTGATTTTATTCCAGGTAATCAAACCAAATACGATGATGAAAGCCATGGCAACACCCGGAATGAGTGTCCATACCATCTCTAGGCGGTTATCGTGTGCAAAGAATCGAGCCTTACGATCTTTCTTGTACTGATACTTCCAAGCTACCAAGAACAACATCGCGTTCATGATGAAGAACATCACGGTAATCATCCAGATGTTTACGCTCATCAACCAATCTACATCCTTGCCATGCTCCGAAGCCGGCTCAGGCAAATACTCTCCGTATCGGCCATAGAGATAGAGTGTTCCGATAAAGAACGTAAGCATCCAAACCACCATGAGGTTTGCGTTCAACTTGTTGTCGGCCGGTGAAATATCTTCCTCTTTCGACTTACGCAATGCACGCGTAAATTCATAGACTTTGGTCAATTGTACGATGGCGATGATCGCTAAAACAATTACCAGAATGATCAGTAGTTTCATTTCTCTTCGTGTTTACTCCTGTTCGCTGTTACAACAATTCTTAGATACTGTGGTTTTCACTTTCGTTCAAATACGGGTGATTTACGGGCACCAACGGAGCTTTGCTAAGCGCCTTCATGACTACGCTTACAAATAAACCGAGGAATCCGATAAACAAACCAATTTCAAACCACCAAGCAAATGTGATGTGGTGGCCATGATCACCCAATCCCCACTCCAAGTGACCGTGGATTGTGCCAGGCACAACTGCCATGTACAGATCCAGGAAGTGTGTAATGAAAATGATAATACCTACACGTGTCAAATACTTTGGGTTACGCTTCGCATCGCGTGATGTAAGCGTGTAGAATGGAATTGCGAAATTGCAGAAGAAGATCGCCCACATTCCGATCATGTAGTGATCGTAACGCTCCTTGAAGTAGGTAACTTCTTCCGGAATGTTTGAGTACCAAATCAACATGTATTGGCAGAACCACAAGTAGCTCCACAACATGCTCACGGCAAATACCCACTTACCCATGTCATGGATGTGTGAGCTGTTTACGCCCGGCATATATCCTTTGCTTTTCAACCAAATCAACAGCAGAGTCGCAAAAATCATAGTAGTCACCCACATGCCTGAGAAGATGTACCAACCATACATGGTAGAGAACCAGTGTACATCGATGCTCATCAACCAATCCCATGCGATGGTGCTTGAGAACACTGCGAAAAACACAAGGAACAAAGCACTGCGCTTGTATTGCTTCAAGTGCAAATCCAAACTTGGCGCTGCATCTTCTTGCAATGACCACTTGCGGAACAAACGGGCAAACACAACAAATACCACTGCGTAAATAACAAAACGCAACCAGAAGAACCAGCTCGACAAGAAAGGCATTTTGTTGGCGATAATCTTATCGTATGATGGGCTATTCGGATCAATCACCTCGGGGTCCATCCAATGATACAGATGATTTACGTGCAATTGAGCTGCGAGAAGCACAACGAAGACAACTCCTAATCCAATAGGCACATAGGCCCACATTGCTTCAAAAATTCGCTTCAGTTGCGCTGTCCATGCTACCTCAGCAGCGTATTGAACTGCATAGAAAAACATCGCGCCAATTGAAAGAGCGAAGAAAAAGAAACCACAGATGAGCAAATTAGCCCACCAGTATTGATGATGATCCGTCTTGTCGAAGAACCAACCTCCGATTGCGGAAATGGCTCCGATAACCATAAAAATGGTAGACCACTTTTTGGTCGATGCCGGAATTTCGAAATGTGTCGTTGCTTGTGCCATAGTATATAGGTAGGGCAGTAGTTTCTTGGTTATTTGGTAGTTGTCGTGGTGTCGGCAGGTGCAGCCTCTTCGGCCTTGGTTACGAGCATATCGTTTGCATCAAACTCAGGCTCTGTAACTCCCTTCTGCAGGAGTTTAACGTACTCGATAATCTGCCAACGCTCCAACTGTGACAGTTGTGAAGCGTGCTGACCCATCAAACCTTTACCGTAAGTTATAGAGTGGAACATTTTTCCTTCAGGAAGATCCTTGAGTTTTCCTGCGTAATCAGGAATACCTTGAATGTGTCCGTTCTTGGAGATTGCGCCATTACCGCCGCCGTTCTCACCGTGGCAATGCGTACACATGTAGGTGTAAATCTCCTTACCGCGCAGTACGTTCTTCTTGGTCGCCTTCAATGGACTCTTAATTTCAGTAGCCGCGCGCTCATAATCCTCCGGAGTGTTGTTGAGAGCATATGGCATAACGAAAGGCATCATTTCAGCCTTCACGTAAGGAATTGTATTTGGTGCAGGAACTCTCGACTGAACAGCTACCAATCCGGCAGCATCTTTCATGTCTTGTGTCCAGTCCATGGTCTTGTTGGTTCCATAGTCAACGTAGGCCTCCAACGCCGGTGAGCGATACATGTCGGGCATGTACTCTACGCCGGGTGAATTGGGGTCTTGTTGGCACGAAGAGAGTGCAACTACGGCCACACAGGCAATACCGAAAAAGGTGTTGGTGCGCTTCATCTCAATAGTCCTTTATGCTAAGTTCAAATACATCGGTAGCACGGATCTTGGCTTCAAGATCTTGCGCCGAAACATGGTTATCTTCTGTTGTGATTTCCATCACAAACTTGTCGTCGGTAGTACGTGGATCCGGGTTATCTGCCGGCATACCGGGCAATGTGCCGTTGCGCAACAAATAGGTAAGTACCATTCCGTGTGCACCACAGAAAACAGAGAATTCGAACATTACAGGAACGAACGCAGGAGCGTTTTCAATCCACGTAAAGTTTGGCTTACCACCAATGTTCCAATCCCAATCACTTACCATGAAATACCAGGTTCCCAATATTGCCAGAGCGGTTCCGGTGCAGGCATACATGAAAGAGCAAATCGCCAGGCGAGTGCGCTTCACACCGATAATTGGATCGAGACCGTGCACAGGGAAAGGAGAAAATACTTCCTTCACACGCACACCTTGAGCTACGAGCGCACGAGCTGCATCCAGCAACTTCTGGTCGTCGTCGTACATCACGTGAAATACTTTATTGGCCATAGAATTATAGCGTTATTTCTTAGTGTTTGTTTTCGTTTTTATAACTCTCACCCGAAGTCTTCAGGATCGTCTTCAATTCGTTGAGTGCGAGCACAGGGAAGTAGCGAGCAAACAACAAGAACAAGGTGAAGAAAATGCCTATGGTACCGATAAACATACCGATATCGATGGTGCTCGCCTTGAATTCACCCCATGCAGCCGGCAAGTAATCGCGGTGGATAGAAGTAACAATGATTACAAAACGCTCGAACCACATACCGATGTTTACGATAATGGACATCACAAAAGTGAACACCAGGTTGGTGCGCAACTTCTTAAACCAGAAGAGCTGCGGAGAGATTACGTTACACGTCATCATGCACCAGTATGACCAAGCAAGAGGTCCAGAGAAACGGTTGATGAACGCATACGACTCATACTGCACACCGCTATAGTCAGAGATGAACAACTCCGTGAGGTAAGCAACACCCACGATAGAACCCGTAACAATGATTACGATGTTCATGTACTCAATGTGCTTGAGGTGAATGTAAGCCTCAAGTTTCATGGTCTTACGCATGATGAGCAACAGTGTCTGCACCATGGCAAATCCGGAGAAAATCGCTCCCGACACGAAGTAAGGAGGGAAGATGGTAGTGTGCCATCCGGGAACGATAGAGGTTGCAAAGTCCATAGATACAATCGAGTGAACCGAGAATACCAGCGGAGTTGCAATACCGGCAAGAACCAACGAAATTTCTTCGAAGCGGGTCCAGTGCTTGGCACGACCTGACCAACCGAAGCTGAGAATGCTATAAAACTTCTTCATCCATGGCTTACGCACACGGTCGCGAATGGTAGCAAAGTCAGGGATAAGACCGATATACCAGAAAACCAGCGATACCGAGAAGTAAGTAGAAATCGCAAATACATCCCACATCAACGCCGAGTTGAAGTTGGGCCACAATGATCCGAATTGGTTTGGCAAAGGCAACGTCCAGTAGGCCAACCATACGCGTCCCATGTGAAATACAGGGAACAAAGCAGCCATGATTACCGCGAAAATCGTCATCGCCTCAGCCGAACGGTTAATCGCCATTCTCCAGCGTTGACGGAACAACAACAACACAGCAGAGATCAATGTACCGGCGTGACCGATACCTACCCACCATACGAAGTTGGTGATATCCCATGCCCATCCTACTGTCTTATTCAATCCCCAAGAACCGATACCCATACCAACCAGGTAACTGATACAGCCCACACCATACAACGCTACAATAAGCGCGATGGTAAAAGCAATTTTCCACTGCTTTGGTGCCGCACCTTCAATAGGTGATACGATATCGTTGGTGATATCATGATAGGTCTTGTGACCCAGGATCAACGGCTTTCTTATGTTGGATTCTTTGAACATCTCGGTTGGTTTCTTAGAGGTTTAAGCTTCGTTTGCTTCGATGTTACGCACTTTGGTCATGTAGTAAATGTTGGGCTGAATTCCCACTTCTTCCAAAGCATGGTATGAGCGAACGTTGTTGGCTCGTTGAGCATTCTTCGAAGTAACGTCATTCAAATCACCAAACACGATTGCGTTGGTTGGACATGCCTCAGCACAAGCTGTTTGAATCATGCCATCAAGAACTGTAGTTCCGTTGCGCTTTGCTTCGGTCTTACCTGCCTGTATGCGCTGTTGACACATGCTGCACTTTTCCATTACACCGCGTGTGCGCACTGTCACATCCGGGTTCAATACCATACGCAATGTTTCGTCTTGTGAAGGATTCACCATGGCGAACTTGTCGTTCGTTACATAGTTGAACCAGTTGAAACGACGCACTTTGTATGGGCAGTTGTTAGCGCAATAGCGAGTTCCGATACAACGGTTGTAGGCCATGTTGTTAAGACCTTCGTTGCTGTGCACTGTAGCTGCAACCGGACAAACCGTTTCACACGGAGCGTGGTTACAGTGCTGACACATCATTGGCATATGCACCGTGCGTGGATTCTCCTCCGGATTCTCCATTTCACGGTAAGCCCCGATAGTGCCTTTTCCGGTAGCCTCCTTGGTGTTGGCGAGAGTGTCGGCGATGTCGATGGTTTGATGCTCAGAAGAGAAATAGCGGTCGATACGCATCCAGTGCATATCACGGTGACGCAATACTTCGTCTTTACCTACTACAGGAACGTTGTTCTCTGTATGACAAGCAGTAATACAAGAGCCACAACCCAAGCAAGAGCTAAGGTCGATGGTCATTCCCCAACGGTGGCCAACGCCTTCCACAGGGTGATCACGCCACAAGTCTGCCTCACGAACCGACTGGCGGTCGTTCACATCGATTTTTCCATCCTTGTTCACGTCTTCGTGCACAGGAAGGGTAACCGCAATATTGTAAGACGCTTCGCCGCGCTTGGCGTCCTTTTCTGCCAGGTAAGTGGCAAGAACTGTTTCTTTGATAACAGAGTCACGACCCATTACGGTTGCGTGCATCTGTGTTGTAGCTATCGAATAGGTGTCTGGTGCCGAAACAATCGTTACATCGCTGCTTGAATAAGAAGCGTATCCGCCATTGAGCGCAACCATTGGATAGGCATTGCCTCCGATAGTTTGACGCTTATCACCTTCGGTCAAATGCACTCCTGCACGACCTGTTTGGTAAGCTGCCTTTCCAATTTCTTCGTTTCCTGCTCCACGACCATATCCCAATGCAATACCCAATGTCTTGCGCTTTTGACCGGGAACCGGCATCGCAGGAAGGGTGATTGACTTTCCGTTTACAGTAACTGTCACCAATGAAGCACAATCGCACTGACCAATGTATGTTTCAAGGCCCATTTCCTTCATGTCGGCAGGAGCCATGGTTACATAGTTGTCCCAGGTTACTTTGGTAATCGGGTCAGGTGTTTCCTGCAACATCGCATTGTTTGCGTGGTTACCGGCACCCATGGTCACCTTCTGGTAGAAGGTTACTTCCCATTCACCAGACTTAGCGCTTGATACCGCCGCCATTGCCTCACCGATATTCATCGATGGAGCAGCAGGAGCTTCAGCCGCCACAGGAGCGGCAGCGGGAGCAGCAGGAGCAGCAGCACCGGCAGCATCCGTAGCCACAGGAGTTACCATTGCAGCTACCACAACAGCAGCAGCGAATGTTCCGTTATGCACGGCTGTATTCCAATTGTTATCAGACTTCAACATCGCAGCGGTGTATCCACCATTGTGTGTTGCGCGCATGTAATCGTAGTATGATGTAGCGTTGTCGCTCCAGCGCAAGAAAGACTCTTGAGCGTAACGGCTGTTATAAAGAGGATTGATGGTAGGCTGCGCCAAATCAGTGCGGCCCTTCATCGGACTGTAATCATTCCAAGACTCCAAGTAATGATGATCAGGAGCCATATATCCGCAGCGGCTTGCTGTTTCATCAGCAAACAAGTTGAAAGACACCGAAGTCTTAACCTTCTGCAAACCACTGTTGAACTTCTCGGCCTGCATCCAGCTGTAAGAAGGATTCACGCCGTAAACGATTAACACATCTACACTGCCTGCATTCATTTCTTCTACCAAAGCAGCCATTCCTTCATCGCTACCTTGGAAAAGATTCAGTGAATTCTTCGTGTCGACCGTTGAACCTGTATTGTTGAGGGCGGCATTGATGGCAGCCACAATCATTTGAATATTCGGGTCGTTTGAGCCTGCAACCACCAATGAAGAACCTGCATTGGCCTTGAGTGACTCAGCAGCCGAAGCAATAGCGCTGTCAGCACCTTCAACACCCGCAGCACTTCCGCCGGTTACGGCCGCATACAATGCAGCAGCAACTGCGCCTTGTTGAGATGGTTTGATTGCAGTGCGCACATCACTGTTTGAACCGGTGAGTGACATATTGCTTTCAAACTGGTAATGCTTGCTCATCCACTCACCTTCAGGCTTGCGCGTTTGCGCATATTGTGCTGTAAAAGCAGCCGGCATGAGCCATGAACCGAGGAAGTCGGCACCAATGCTCACAATCGTTTTTGCTTTACTGAAGTCGTAATTTGGAATGCTTCCGCCGTTTGCCTTAGCCAAACCACTGTAAGAAACCGCATCGTACTGAACGTGCTTCACTTTGCCCGCATACTTGGCGCTGAACTCGTTGATGGCGCGCTGAGTGCTTGGGCTGATGACGGTGTTGGAAACGATGCGAATGCTGTTGGCAGAAGCAAGAGCAGCTTTCACTTCGGTGTCGAGTGTATTCCAATCGATATCGTTACCTCCTTTTTTCGGACCCTTCAAGCGTGAACCATCGTACAATCCGAGTACCGATGCATTCATGCGTGAATTCAATCCGCCACCGGCGATTCCGTGTTCCTTGTTTCCTTTGATGTGAATCGGGCGACCTTCGCGGGTTTTCACCAGCAGATTGCCGTAGTCGTTTCCATCGTAATACGTTGAAGCGTAGTAGTTCGCAACACCCGGAGTAATTTCTTCAGGCTTTACTACATAAGGAATCGACTTAACAACCGGAGTTTCGCACGCAGCGAGTGTTGCTGCAGCCAAACCGAAGCCCATGAACTTCAAGAAGTCACGGCGACCGGTATTCGATTCATTGAGATTTTCATCATTCAGAAAATCTTGTACGCTTTGATCACGCTTGAACTCTGAGGTAAGCGCTTCCTGTGCAGCTGCAGTGTTCTGCAACTCATCCAGGCTCGACCAGTATTTCTTAGTTATTCCCATGGAGGTTAATCCGTGTTATTCGATTTTATACTATTAATAGTGGCATTTGCCGCATTCCCATCCGCCCAGTTCGCGCACTGTAGCCGAACCATCTTCCATGATTTCACGCAATGTGCGCTGACCCACTTCAGATGCTTTGTATCGCTCGTGCATTTGCTGGTAGTATGCGCTTCCAGCCAAATCAACTTCCTTCTTGTTGTGGCACTCCAAGCACCATCCCATGGTGAATGGACGCTTTTCAAGCTTCACAAGACCTACTACATCTTCCTGCGCGTTGATTTCCTCTGCCGTTGGCACGTGACCAACAGTGTACATGTTTTGAGGACCGTGACAGTTCTTACAATCCACCTTTCCAACACTTACGTGTGTTGAGTGATTGAAGTAAACGTGATCAGGAAGGTTGTTTACCTTATTCCAAACAATCGGCTTCTGGTCGTAACCTTCAATGTATGATCCCGTTGCAGGGTCAAAACCAATCGCATCATAAATCTTTTGGATTTCAGCAGTTCCTGTGATTGCGCCCTTCTTGATACCCTTGTGGCAGTTCATACAAACGTTCACAGAAGGAATACCGGCATGCTTCGACTTCACTGCGCTGCTGTGGCAGTAGTTACAATCAATTTCGTTCTGGCAGTTGTGAATCGCGTGTGAGAACCAAATAGGTTGATCAGGAGTGTAGCCATCGTATACGCCTATATCCATAAGGCTCTTGTAACCTACTACAGAGAAGTAGCAGAACAAGAAAAGACCGATAACCGAGACAAACTTTCTGTTCGCCCACATCCAACCCTTGGCTGATTGCCAGTAAGACATCTCAACAACCGGAGGAAGACCTTCACGTTCGTTGATAGCATTTTTGAGAGACTTCGAAATGTTGGCAGCACTAACCGCAATGATTGCGAGGATTGAACCTATGATAATGAACCATACGGTGCCATCGCTCTCTTCATTCTTTTCCTTCTCTGCCTTGATTTCCTCGAGAGTCATGCACTTGTTGACCCCGGCTGCCCCACCGGCAGGTGCTGCTGCATCGGCCGCTGTCTTCACGTAGGTTAAGATATCCTTGATATCAGCCTCGCTAACAGCCTGACCCGCCATCCAACCGAATGTCGGAACGTATTTGTCAACCAAGCCCTTGATATAGGGATCGCCTGTTGCTGCGGCGGCTTGAGGGTTTTGAATCCACTTCACTATGAGTGCATCCTTTCCTTTCCATCGTACATCAATGTCCTTCAATCCGGGCGCGGCCAAGACCTCTTCTGAGGTTTTGTGACAGGATGCACAATTTGCTTTAAACAATGACTCCCCTTTTGCAGCATCTCCACCCTCGAAAACGCCTCCAAAAGCGTTGAAAGTGAGGAACATTGCCGCCGAAAAAGGAACCAGAATTTTGCTGATAAAACTTCTTGAAAGCCTTTTCATTACTGATATTTTATGCTGTATGGCAGGTTTAATCGCGCGGCAAATTTATACGCCACAAGCCATTGACATTCGTGTGACAAAAAGAATGTTAACAATTTAAATTCGTTCTAAATAGAGGCCCGCACAAAGAAACTAAGTGTCTGTTTTTGAGTGAGTATCAGCGCTTCACTTCACATGAACACAAAATAGAAATTCACAAATCCCACCTTACCCGTCAAGTTGTAAATTTGTACACCCGCTATGAAAAATCCCTGCTTATTAATCGGTATAATTTGTCTCCTGAATACCGCCATGTTCGGACAAGTCGACAGCGTGCGTGTAGAGCGTGGGGATGTAACAATAATCGCTGATTCTGCCATTGTAAAGCTCGAGCGAGGCAGCAGAAAATTCAAAGAATTGAAAGGATATCGCGTTCAAATATTCTTAGGGCCCTTAGAAGAAGCCAAAGCGGAGCGCAACAAATACCTATCACTGGGACTGCCCTATTCGGCTTACATGAAACAAATCGTTCCGGAGCACGCCTTGCAAATTGGCGATTTCACAACTCGCCTTGAATTAGATAAATGTCTAAAAGAACTTGAAGAGTATTACCCCAAAGCGTTCGCGGTAGTGGAAGTGATTGAGCCCAACAAATCGGCTGCGTCCTCTAAGCAATATGTAAAGTCTGAGAACTGATAAATTTTAGTTTTTACCACTGAGCAGGCTTCTACATTTGCCGCTCACAACCCAATCCAAATGCCATTTTACCATCAACTCGGAAACATTCCCGCTAAGCGCCATACGGTGCATGCCAAGCCCAACGGTGGCATGTACTATGAACAACTTTTCGGCACAGAGGGCTTTCACGGCATGAGTTCATTGCTGTATCACGTTCATCGACCAACCATGATCAAAAGCATAGGCAAACCTGTATTTGCAGGGCCGGTTGCGGAGGTTGACTTCAATATTTCACCGATGATGCTGAAAGGGTGGAACGTTGCGCCCAAGAAAGATTATTTGGAAGCGCGTACGTACGTTTTATTCAACAACGACCTCAACATTGCACTAGCTGCACCCCAACAAAGCCTGAGTGAATACTTCTATAAAAACGCCGACGCCGACGAGTTGATTTTCGTTCATCAAGGCTCGGGCGTTCTTCGCACTTTTTTGGGGAATATTCCTTTCGGGTATGGTGACTATTTAGTGATTCCCCGAGGAATGATTTACCAGATTCACTTTGATACAGCCGAGAATCGCCTATTTATAGTTGAATCAAATTCTCCCATTGTAACCCCGAAGCGTTACCGCAACCAATTCGGACAATTGCTTGAGCACTCTCCGTTTTGTGAACGCGATTTGCGCAAACCACAAGAATTAGAAACAAACGATTCGTTAGGAGAATACACTTTAAAAATCCGCAAGCAACAACACATACACGAGTTGGTGTATGCATCGCATCCTTTTGATGTAGTTGGTTGGGACGGATACAATTTCCCCTACGCTTTCAATATTCGCGACTTTGAACCGATTACCGGGCGCATTCACCAACCGCCACCGGTGCATCAAACCTTTGAAGCACACAATTTCGTGGTGTGTTCGTTCTGTCCACGTTTGTACGATTATCACCCGAAATCCATCCCGGCACCTTACAACCACAGCAATATTGACAGCGATGAAGTGCTCTACTACGTTGACGGTGACTTCATGAGCCGCAACCACGTGGAGAAGGGTTATATCTCGCTGCATCCGGGTGGTATTCCGCACGGTCCGCATCCAGGGGCAGCCGAACGTAGCATTGGTCAAAAAGAAACCGCTGAACTAGCCGTAATGGTCGACACCTTTAGGCCCTTAAAGGTTACGCGCGATGCAGTTCAAATAAACGACGACACCTATAAAACCAGCTGGTTAGAATCATAATCAATCACATCAAACTCGAACTATGAAATCCGATAATACATCACTCCAATTAGAGAAGACTGTTGCAGACGCAGAAGATTTTTTACCTCTTTTAGGAACCGACTACGTAGAACTCTACGTGGGAAATGCTAAGCAAGCGGCCTATTACTACATTACGGCATGGGGCTTTCAACCATTAGCCTATTGTGGTTTAGAAACAGGAGTAAAAGACCGTGTTTCGTATGTTCTGCAGCAAGATAAAATTCGCCTTGTCCTCACTTCAGCGCTTCAGCCTGACGGGCCCATCAACGCACATGTCAATGCACACGGCGACGGTGTTAAGGTGATTGCACTATGGGTTGATGATGCTACGAAAAGCTGGGAAGAGACCACTTCGCGCGGTGGAGAAAGCTGCATGGCGCCGGAAACACACGTTGACGCAAACGGAAGTGTAGTAATGTCGGGTATTCATACCTATGGAGAAACCTTGCACGTATTTGTGGAGCGCAAAAACTACAACGGTATTTTCCTTCCGGGCTACAAAGCATGGAACCCGGGCTATCGCGCACCTGAGGTGGGATTAAAATTCATCGACCACATGGTGGGCAACGTAGGTTGGAATGAGATGAATAAGTGGTGCGAATTCTACGCTAAGGTGATGGGTTTTGCGCAGCTCGTGTCATTCGACGACAAAGACATCAGCACCGAATACACCGCACTCATGAGTAAAGTAATGAGTAACGGCAATGGGCGTATCAAGTTCCCAATCAACGAGCCTGCCAGCGGAAAGAAAAAATCTCAAATCGAAGAGTACATCGATTTTTATCACGGGGCAGGCGTCCAACACATTGCCGTAGCAACCGAAAACATAGTAGAAACAGTTACAGCCTTAAAAGCACGTGGTGTTGAGTTTTTATACGTTCCTGAAACGTATTACGACGATGTACTGGATCGTGTTGGAAAAATCGATGAAGACCTCGCGCCTCTTAAGAAACTAGGTATTCTGATCGACCGCGACGAAGAAGGTTATTTGCTCCAGTTGTTTACGAAGCCTGTGCTCGATCGACCCACCATGTTCTTCGAGATTATTCAGCGAAAGGGAGCCAAGAGTTTCGGAAAAGGCAACTTCAAGGCCTTGTTTGAAGCAATTGAGCGTGAACAGGAGCTGAGAGGTACACTCTAATAGGCACTTCTTTTTAGTGAAATAACACATGTGGCCTCGCAGTTGCGAGGCCACTTTTTTGTCATATCCTGAACCCCTACCAAGCATGCGTGTACTTGATGCGAACGTATTAATTTCGCGCTCGCATGAATACCACCGTTTCCATGAGCTATGTGATGATAGCCGTCATGTTACTATTGTCAGTGACCTGTTTGTTTGCTGAATCCGCGCAGGAATGGCTGCCCGGTAATCGGAGGTATGTCATGGCAGGCGTGTTGGTTATCTACACCGGGGTGCGATGGTACCGACTTCAGGCGTTCAAAAAAAAATTAAACGAAGAGCAGCATGATTCGAACTAACATACTTCTTACGGCTGCAATCTGTTTTCTTCTTCAGGCCTGCAATGTTTCCCAGGACAAGAACGCAGAATCCATCACCTCGGGGGTACTAAAACTCGGAGTGGATGAATCGTATTCGCTGCTCATGGATACCGAGGTTTTTACCTACACGCATCTCAATAAATATGCTTCCGTAGAATCGCAAATCGGTCCCGAAACTGAAATTTTCAATCTCCTTCTTGCAGATAGCATTCAGGCGGCAGTTGTGGGTCGCGCATTAACAGACGAGGAACTTGCCTTTTTCAAAAGCAAGCAGCGCGTTCCGGAAAGTATGTTGATTGCACGCGATGGCATTGCGTTAATAGTTCATCCCGAACACCCTGATAGCGTGATTCACATCGACAAGGTAAAAGGACTATTCGCCGGCACCGACAGTATGTGGAGTCAGATACAAACCGGTGGCAGCAACCAACGAGTCAAGGTTGTATTCGACCATCCCGGCTCTTGCAATGCACGAACGATTCGCGAAAAATTTGGTGTTTCCGAATTCCCTAACTGGTGCTTTACGGAACAAACCACCGATAGCGTTATCAACTTCGTTCACAACAATCCGGGCAGTATCGGTGTTATTTCCCTCAGTTGGATCAGCGATGCCGAAGACAGCACGTGCGCTCGATATCGGAAACTGATTCGCCCCTTAGGTATAGTGGACCCAGGCAATGTCGTAAAACCTGAACTGCCACGTAGGCCATACCAAGCCTATGTGTTTGATGGATCATATCCCCTTCGACGCGAGGTTTACTATATCCGCACAGGACTTCGAGGTACCCTTGGCACAGGCTTTGCCAACCACCTCGTCGGCGAGAAAGGACAGCTCATCATTCACAAAATGGGAATGGTAGCCGCAAAGACTCCTAACCGAACCATCAAAATTGTAGATTAATGAACACGAATAATTCAATCACCATGTATAAATCCCTGTTCCTGACGAGCGCCTTCGTAGCGCTCACTTTTTTCAGCAATGCACAAACGCTTGCTGAAGCCACACAGAAAACACTGAGCGAACGATTTGAGTCTGCCGAGGCCGATTTCAACGCCATCATTGCAAAAGAACCAACTGTAGGTGCCAACTACGCTGCGGCTGGCTACAATTTCTTTTACTGGGGGATAAGCGATCAAGACAATGCTGATGAACTTGCGGAGAACATGGAGTCTGCTGAAAAACTTTTCCGTAAAGGCATGGAAGTAGCTCCTACCAGCCCGCTTTGCTACATTGGCTTGGGGCACTTGATGGCTTTCCGCAAAGACATGAACGGCTGTAATGCGCAGTTCACGAAAGCCGAAGAGATCATGAACACAAAATCGAACAAGGTAGACAAGCTAGTTAAGCAGCAAGCTTTGCTGAAAATGGCTGAAGCGTGTCTCATGGAAGGCAACCCACAGCTTGATAAGGCATTGGTTTATCTGAATAGCGCTCTACCGTTCAATGATAAAAATCCGGAGGTGTATATTCAATTAGGCGATTACTACCGCCTTCGCGATGGCATCAATCAGAGCAACGCAATTGCTCAATACAACAAGGCGATCGAATTGGATTCTAAATCGACTCGTGCGATTCTCCGTAAAGGGATGTTGTATAAGCGCGTTCAAAACTGGGACGAGGGTCTGAACTACTACAACGAAGCCATCGCATTAGACCCCAGCTTTGCTCCGGCTTACCGCGAAAAAGCAGAGTTGCTTAAGGACGCAGCCCGCTACCCACAAGCGATTGAAGCTTATGCCCGCTACAAGGAACTGAATGAAAACTGCCGTGTAAACCAGCGTTACGCCATGTTCGTTTACCTCGCCAAGGATTACAAAAATTCATTGGTTGAATTGGAGAAGGCATTACCCTGCAACGACAAGAACGAATACATGTATCGTGTTCTTGGATACACCTGTTATGAGACAGGTGACTATGCAAAAGGATTGGAGTACATAAATACCTATTTCGATTTGGCAAGCAAGTCGGGTCGCGTTCAAATCTCCGGTGGTGACTATGGTCAAAAAGGAAAGTTGCTCTCAAAAACAGGTCAGGATTCATTGGCCCTGGATGTACTGAAAAAAGCACTTGCAGAGGACCCTTCATACAACGATGGTTACAACGAGGTAGCATCCATTTTGATGAAACAGAAAAAGTATGCTGAAGCAGCCGGTTACTACGAACAAAAGATAGCACGCTCTGAAAGCCCTGCGCCGATTGACTACTACTATTTGGGACAATCACGCTACCGCAACAAAGAATTCATGCTTGCTGACACTGCGTTTGCAATGGCAACCTCGAAATATCCGGATGCCAATTTCTGGAGAGGTCGCTGCCGCAACGGCCTTGAAGCTAACCCTGATCAACCAACCGAAGGGCTCGCAAAACCATTCCATGAAAAGTTCATTCAACTTGCAGGCAGCGAGCAACGCTCTATCGAAGCCAACAAGAAAAACCTGATGGAAGCCTACAACTACTTGGGTATTTATTACTTGATTAAAAAGGACTATGAATGCAGTCGTGCAGCCATTAATAAAACACTTGAGCTGGACCCGGCTAACAAAATTGCCACTACTCTTGCTTCCGATGAGAATGTTGCCAAAGCAAGCGGCACATGCGAATTGATCCCTGCGCAGAATTGAATCAACAAAGAGTAAGTAGAAAAATCTGAATGGAAAACCGGACGTATGTCCGGTTTTTTATTGCCCACAGACTTCATTAAGCGCACGTGTCTTTGGTACATTCGCTGTCCTGAAAATTTCAATATGAGCACGATTGACATTACCGCCATTCAACAAAAAGCTGCACAATGGATAGCCTCTCCAGTAATTGACGAGGAAACGAAAAACGAAATCCAACAATTACTAGCATCCAATGAAAAAGAGCTTATCGAGAGTTTCTACAGCGATTTAGAATTCGGAACAGGTGGCTTGCGCGGAATCATGGGTGTTGGCACGATGCGCATGAACGTGTATACCGTAGGAATGGCAACACAAGGCTTGGCAAACTATATTCTAGCGCAGTTTCCCCAATCCGTTTCGCGCGTCGCAATCGCATTTGACTCACGCAACAACTCCAAGCTGTTTGCACAAACCGCGGCAAACGTGCTTTCTGCCAATGGCATTGAGGTGCACATGTTTGATGAGCTGAGGCCTACACCGCTACTTTCATATGCAGTTAGAGCGTTGAAATGTCAATCGGGTATTGTGATAACAGCCTCCCACAACCCTAAAGAATACAACGGTTACAAGGTGTATTGGGAAGACGGCGCGCAGGTATTGCCGCCTCACGACAAAGGAATCATTGCAGAGGTGCGCAAGATCACAAAGCCCGACGATGTTAAATTCAACGGTAACTCCTCACTCATTCACAGCGTTGATGCATCCATAGAAGAATCTTATTTTGAAGAAGTAAAAAAACTAATTCACGCGCCTGATGCAATTCAGCAGGCAACGAATCTGAAGATTGTTTACACATCGATTCACGGAGCGGGCATCACGATGGTTCCGCGTGCATTGGAGATTTGTGGCTTCAAGAATATTCATGTTGTAGAAGAACAAGCCGTGCCAGATGGCAACTTCAGCACCGTACAATCACCGAATCCGGAAGAACGCGAAGCGCTGAACCTTGCACTAAAACTTGCTGAAGAAAAACAAGCCGATCTCGTCATTGGTACCGACCCCGATACCGATCGTGTGGGGATGGCCATTCGCAACGAAGAAGGTCAACTTGTGTTATTGAACGGCAATCAGGCAGCGTGTCTGTTGGTGTATTATCAGCTACAGCGCATGCGAGAAAAAAACGCAATTCAACCCAACCACTACATTGCGAAGACCATTGTTACAACTGATTTACTCGAGGAAATTGCGCGAATACACGGAGTTAAATGGTACGATACATTAACCGGTTTCAAATACATCGCAGGAGTCATTCGTGAAAAAGAAGGGAAGGAGATTTTCATTGCCGGCGGCGAAGAAAGTTATGGCTACTCGGTGGGCGAATTTGTGCGCGACAAAGACGCCGTATTGTCGTCAGTCGTCTTGTGTGAAATAGCAGCCTGGTGCGCTGCCGGCAACCGCACTGTGTGGAGCTTGCTCATGGAAATCTATGAGCAATGCGGACTGTATCACGAGTCGCTGCTTTCAGTCACCATGAAAGGACTGGACGGCCTGCAGCAGATTCAGGCAAAAATGGCAAGTCTGCGAGCCAATCCCCCCAAGACACTCGCGGGGTCACCGGTTATCGAATTACGCGACATTCAATTGCAGCAAACAACCATCCTTCAATCTGGCGAAGTGAAGAAACTTGACCTGCCCGCTTCGAATGTGTTGCAATTCGTGCTGCAAGATGGCAGCAAAATCTCAGCTCGACCCAGCGGAACGGAGCCGAAAATCAAGTTCTATTTTTCGATGAAGGCCCCATTTCAAAGAACACCGCAATACAAGCAACAAGTTGCTGAAATGGAAAAGCGCATGGTGACTATTCAGGAAGAATTGGGCATGAAGTGATGCTGAAATCACTAACCACTCACACACGCTTCGTCATTGCCTTCATAGCAGTGATGTTTGCCGTGCGCTTATTTCACATCACCGATCCTCCCATCGAAGTAGCACACAACTGGCGTCAAACCACATCAATGATGGTTGCACGAAACTTTCATCAGCTCGATGCGAATATTCTATATCCCACGATTGATGAGACAGGCGAAAACCGCGGAGTTGTGGGCATGGAGTTTCCGGCCATACCTTATGCGATTCATCTCGTTTCCATTCCGTTCGGATATGACCATTGGTATGGGCGATTGATTGTTCT
>JBKCGW010000120.1:0-2720 GCA_046303175.1 Flavobacteriales bacterium | reverse complement strand
TTGATAGACGGGGCATTTTGGATGCTCACAGCTGCGGGTACAGTTCGGGTTTTTCACCCGATTCCCTTTTCATTCTTCGCATGGGAAGAAACCAATAGCGATGCAAATGTAGGTCAAAGCATTCTGCAACAGAATGTATATTTGAACAATGTTCATGAAGGGCTTCATTCTCTCTTTGCTACTGCTTTCCATCGCGATTGGCAGCTATGCTCAGCTGAGTGCAGGCGACTCGCTGTTCATCTCCCAATTGAACCGTTCGTGTGAACTCAACGCCTTTCAAATTTCCGCTGTCGACACACTCATGAAGTCGACCGCCATCCAACTCAAACAACTCGATAAGGAGCTGAGCAAAGTGTCGCGTTCATCGATGAGCGACGATGAGAAAAACACGCGACAAAACGAAATCAGAAAACAGAAAAAGGATGCGCTCGAAGGCCGCGACATGGCCATCGGTTTTTTGCTCGACGACCGGCAACGCAAAATTTTCAACGAACAAGTTAAACCTTCTAAACCCGCCGTACTGCATATGGGCATGAATCACGACCGTGCCAACTGCAATGTATGCGTAGTCAAATAGCATGAAATCTCTTTCCATTTTTTCTCTCGCAACGCTGGCTCTCATCATCGCGGCTTGTCACAGTAAGAAAGACGCTGCGAGCAATGTCGCTTTGACCGAACATCCGGAAGCGCATAACTTGAAATACAGCCCTAACGGCTTTCAATACGTAAACCCTTTCATCGGAACCGGTGGACACGGACACACCTATCCCGGAGCCACTGTTCCCTTTGGCATGGTACAACTTTCACCCGATACCAGGCTGGAGGGTTGGGATGGTTGTGGCGGCTATCACTACGACGACGAATACATTTACGGCTTTTCGCACACCCACCTGCAAGGCACCGGAGTGCCCGACTACTGCGACATTCTATTGATGCCCACCAACCATCGCATCAAGACCGCCGACAAATGGAACGACGCATACAAGAGCAAGTTTTCGCACAGCAGTGAAATCGCACAACCCGGCTACTACAAAGTACAGCTCGACGATTATAACATCAAGGCTGAGCTAACCGCTACGGACCATGTGGGCATTCATCGCTATACGTTTTTATCACCCGGCGATTCGTGCCGCATGTTTCTCGCTTTCATGCACCGCGATGATTTACAGCGCTACGACTCTCAATTGATTGGTGATACGGCTATTTCAGGATACCGCATTTCGAAGGGTTGGGCCGAAGAACAGCATGTTTATTTCTACGCTGTATTCTCGAAGCCATTCCGTGACTTCACACAGCTCGATGTTTCGTATCAAGAACAACGCGATGGAAAGACGATAACGGTGATGGAACAGGTACAAGTGTTCTCCATGCTCTTCGCCCCAACTTCATCCATCACAGTAAAGGTCGGACTGAGCGGCGTGGACGTTGAAGGAGCCAAGCGCAACCTTAACGCAGAAGCAGCGCATTGGGATTTCGATCATTACAGAGATGAGGCGAAAACCAAATGGACTAATGTGCTCGCTAAAGCACCCATCCAAGAAACAGATCCGGAGGTACTTGCCAATTACTACACCGCCCTTTACCATTGTTATGCAGTGCCCAATATCTGGAGCGATGTCGACGGACGCTTCCGCGGCGAAGACAAGCAAATACACACCGCGCAGGGCTACAAGCGCTACACTGTGTTTTCGTTGTGGGACACCTTCCGCGCTTATCATCCGCTGATGAGCGAGCTCGAGCCCGAGCGCACCCGCGATTGGATTATCACGTTCTTGGAAATTTTCAAGGAGCGAGGCGAATTGCCCGTGTGGGAACTTGCCGGCAATGAAACGTATTGCATGATTGGCTATCACAGCGTTCCGGTTATTTATGATGCCTACATGCGAGGCATTCGCGACTTCGACACAAGCCTGGCTCTGAAGGCCATGGTGAACAGCGCGCGCGGACCGCAAGATGAAAAAAAGCGCTATGCAGAATTGGGCTATGTGCCTGCTCAAGAATTTAGCGAGAGCGTTTCGAAAACACTCGAGTTTGCTTACGACGATTGGTGCATCGCGCAGTTCGCAAAAGAACTGGGCAACTATGAAATCTATGAGGAGTTCAACAAGCGTTGCCAAAGTTGGAAGCACCTCTTCGATCCTACAAGCGGTTTCATGCGTCCGCGCAGAAACGGAGGATTCCCAGAGCCGTTCGATCCGTATCAGGTCGACTTCAACTACACCGAAGCCAATGCATGGCAATACTCACTCTTCGTTCCGCACGATATCGAAACACTCATCGCTTATCACGGAGGAAAGGAAGCGTTTGAAAAATGGCTCGATTCCATGTTCAGCGCTTCGACACAAACATCCGGTAGAGAGCAATCCGATATCACGGGTCTAATTGGCCAATACGCGCATGGCAATGAACCCAGCCATCACGCAGCTCTGCTCTACACCTTTGTTGGCAAGCCGGAGAAAACAAAAGCGATGGTAGAGCGTATTTGCAAGGAGCAATACCACAATGCGCCCGATGGGTTGTGTGGTAATGAAGACTGCGGACAAATGTCGGCGTGGTATGTTCAGGCCATCAATGGTGCCTATTCATTTTTACCCGGCAACAAGGAATTCATTCGCTTCGGCGAAGCATCGCGTTTCCCTTCAGCCACAACTATTCGCAGCGTTGTAAGTGAGCGACTCATTCAACCCATGCCCCTCATCAGCGGACCGCAATTACCGTTT
>JBKCGW010000119.1:0-6376 GCA_046303175.1 Flavobacteriales bacterium | reverse complement strand
AGAAATCTGCGGTGATTCGATCGATAACAACTGCAACTCACTCGTTGACGAAGGTTGCAATGAGGGTCCTATTGATTTCGATATGGACGGCTACTATTCAAACTCCGATTGCAACGACAACGACTACCTCATCAACCCTGGATCACCGGAGTTTTGCGCCGATAACATCGACAACAACTGCAACGGCGTGGTGGATGAAGAAGGTTGTGTAGGCAATCCTTTTGATTGCAATCCGGATATCGTACTTCTTACCGACTCCACTTCCTTCAATAACGAGCCTGGCGTGATTTGGATCTTAAACAACATCCCGATTGTGGGTGTATACTCCTACATGTGGGATTTCGGTGATGGCAATACTTCAACCGAGCCCTTCCCTACCAACGTTTACGAACTCGCAGGTACCTACACCATCTGCCTCACTACTTCAGGCAATGGCTGCACAGGTACTACCTGCATCACTTTCACAGTTACTCCTGAAGGCGACTTCCTTCCGGGCGGAATGCCAATGACCGGCTTCACTTTGAACGTGGTGAGCGCTATACCAAACTCGGTAAACGAATCAGCAGTAGCTGCCAACTTGAGCGTATTCCCCAACCCTGTTCAAGAGCAAAGCACAATCACTTGGAGCGGCATGCCCAATGAGCAAGGAACCGTTGAGGTGATTGCCATGGACGGTCGTACCGTTTTCTCTAGCAATATTGCAAGCATCGGAGGCACAAGAACCCTCGAGCTGCCTACAGGCGACTTGGCTAGCGGCATTTACTTGGTTCGCTTGAGCACATCATCAGGATTGAACAAGACGGTGCAGATTGTAAAATAGTGGAGAATTACTAGTGACTAATGGTTTCCCGTTTGTCATTAGTCATTAGTCACTAGTCACTGGAATTCAGAAGCCGCAGGATTTCAACCATCCTGCGGCTTTTTTGTTTTGTGAGGAATATTTCGCTGCATTTTTACGCGCGAATTTTGAAATGAAACCCAAGATTTGCCGATGTTTTTCGGTACTATCTAAAACATTATTAACCTGTCAATCACGTATGATTAAACACTTACTTACTGCTGCCGGGCTGGCCTTATCGCTGTTTGCTTCGGCGCAAATCAGCCATGGCGGACAGCCCTCCAACTGGGCAACCAAAACTGCCTCCACCGGCATTGAATTCGAACGCATGGGCGCTATCGACCGCGAGCGTCTCGCGTTGGAAGACGCCATCACCGATCAGTATAAAGACATACCGTATCGTTTCGGTGTAGAGTTCGAAACCAACTTCACCCTCGAAAATTCGGGCTCTGTTTCACACAATTCCGAGACCGGCATGTCAACCTGGATGCTCGGTTTGGAATGCCCCGGTGCACTTTCCATGAGCATTCGCTTCGACGAGTTTCGCGTGCCAAAGGGTGGCGAAGTGTTCATCTGGTCGGCCGATCGCAAGGAGTTTTTGGGCTCCTTCAACTACAAAAACGTTAAGCCTAACGGCGTGTTGGCGTGCGGTCTTATTCATGGCGATAAAATCGTAGTGGAATACAACTACCCTTCTCACCTTCAAGACAGAGGAGCTCTGCAAATTGGCGAAGTGGTTCACACCTATCGTCCGTTTGCAAGCAGCCCGTTTGTGCAAGATGCAGTGGAAGCCTTGCGCGGTCCTTTCGGAAGCTCGGGAGCTTGCAACGTAAACGTGAATTGCCCGGAAGCAGCTGATTGGCAAATTGAAAAGCGTTCGGTAGCCATCATCGTGCAAGGCGGTAGCGGTATCTGCACAGGTGCCTTGGTAAACAACACTGCCAACGATGGTACTCCCTATTTCCTTACAGCCAACCACTGCACCTATGGCTCCTATGTTGGCAACTGTGTATTCTATTTCAACCACGAAGCAGCAGGTTGCACAGGTAATACGGGTCCTACTTCTGACCTCATTTCAGGTGCTGAACTGGTAGCGAATAATGCCGGAAGTGATGTCGCATTGTTGCTCCTCGATGAAACACCTCCAGCCTCCTACAACGTTCAATATGCAGGTTGGGACGCTACCGATGCTGAAAATGCAGTTTCTTCCACCGTTTGTATTCACCACCCAGGCGGAAACGTGAAGAAGTTTTCACGCGACGATGATGCGGCCTATCACGATGCTGCCGGTGGAGCTCAAGTATGGTGGGTAGATGAATGGGAATTGGCTGTAACAGAACCCGGTTCGAGCGGATCTCCATTGTTCAACCAAGACCACCGCATCATTGGTCAGTTGTATGGCGGAGCCAGCGCATGCAATGGCACTGTGGGCAATGGTCAGTATGACTACTACGGTCGCTTTGGTGTAAGCTGGGACAGTGGTAACACCGCCTCTTCCCGTTTGGTGGATTGGCTCGATCCTCTTAACACCGGCACATTGATTTTGGATGGTTATCCGGATGGATTCGAACTCCCCAACCTCGATGCACAATCGGGCGGTATCAGCGGCATTGCTGAAAACAATTGCAGTGATCAAGTTTCACCTGTTTTCACCTTGGTGAATCACGGTACAACCGCACTCGTAAGCTGCACCATCAACTACCAGCTCAACGGCGGCGCGACAAATTCAATTCCTTGGACAGGGTCGCTCAACACCAACCAAACAGCAACTATCAACCTACCACAGCTTACAGCAGCTAACGGCGCCAACACTCTAACGGTAACCATTACAAACGTGAACGGTAATGCGACCGACGATGTGAGCAACAACAACAGCAGCACATTCACCTTTAATGCGGTGAGCGGGGCAGCCAGCGGTTTCACTGTGAACATTACGCTCGACGATTACCCAGAAGAGACTTCATGGGATATTCAAGACAACTCAGGCAACATCATCGCATCGGGCAGCGGTTATACCGGTGGAACCGTTTCAACGGATGTTTGTGTTGCTGCAGGTTGCTATGAATTCACTATTAATGATGAATTCGGTGATGGTATTTGCTGCGCGTGGGGAACAGGTTCCTATGAGGTAATCAACTCCAACGGTGCCGTGGTAGCACAAGGCGGTGAGTTCACAGATACAGAGACTACAACAATTTGCACTACTACTGTGGGATTGAATGAAATCGAGGCACCTTCGGTTACACTCTATCCAAACCCGGCCAATGACCAGGTACGAATTCAAGCCAGCGATAAGATCGTTGAATTACACATATTCGACGCCTTCGGCCGTATGATTACAACCATTGTGAATGCAGGAATGACCACTACTCTATCGACCCAACATATGGCGGATGGTGTATATCACATTACAGTGAATACTGCGAACGGAAGCACACATCAGACGTTGGTGGTTCGTCACTAAAATTTCAAAAACTCAGACTTTAAAAGCATCGCTTCGGCGGTGCTTTTTTTTACATCGCCACACGCTTTGAAACCAAACTTGGACCACCAAAAGCCGCAATGATTCCAAGGTCCTTCCCGGAAACATTCAGATAATTGATGGTTTGGGCCATAAAGAGTTCCGTGATTACCGATTGACCTTTGACCTCTAGAATGATTTTATCGGCAATAACAAAATCAGCACAGAAATAATGGGGAAGCATTATTCCCTTGTAAACGACCTCATACTTCCGCTCACGCTGAACGGGAATGCCTGCTCGTTCGAACTCAATCTCCAGAGCATCCTTGTAAACGATTTCCAGGAAGCCATTTCCAAGATAACTATGCACTGCAAAGCAGCAACGCATTACCTCGTAACTCAACTCTTTGTGTAGGACGTTAGTCATGACAGATATTTTTCGCAAACATCCTATGACTCAAAAAACATCATTATTCCTAATAGGAATATAAAAAAGAATAAGTGAGCTGTGATAAGGGCATAAATTTGTTTGGCCACAAATTCACGAATTGATAAGAACTAACATAGTTTTTCAATTCGTGAATTCGTGGCTTATACCCTACAACTCCTTCGCTCGATTCCAATACTCGTCCATTTCAGCAAGTGACATTTCGCCGAGCATTTTACCATCCTTAGCACTTTCTACTTCGAGGTACTGAAAGCGTTTGATGAATTTGCGATTTGTTTTCTCCAACGCATCTTCCGGATTGATGCCCTTGAAACGCGCATAATTAATCAATGAGAAAAGAACATCACCGAACTCATCTTCCATCTTATCGCTGTTGGCATCGGCCTCCACTTTAAACTCGTTGAGTTCTTCTTGCACTTTGTCCCAAACCTGATGAGCATGCTCCCAATCGAAACCTACACCTCTGGCCTTATCCTGAATGCGTGAAGCTTTCACCAGCGCCGGCAATCCCTGTGGCACTCCTTCCAGCACACTCTTCTTGCCCTCCTTGAGTTTGAGCTTCTCCCAATTGGCCTTCACTTCATCTTCGTTGGCCACCTTCACATCGCCGTAGATGTGCGGATGACGGCTGATTAGCTTTTCGCAAATGCCGTTAAGAGAATCGGCAATATCAAATGCACCTTGCTCGCTCGCAATTTTCGCATAGAAAACCATATGCAGGAGCAAATCACCGATTTCCATTTTGAGCTCTTGCAGATTGCCTTTGATGATGGCGTCGCCAAGCTCATATACTTCCTCAATGGTGAGATGTCGCAGGCTTTCGAGCGTTTGTTTTTTGTCCCATGGACATTCTGCCCGCAGTTCATCCATGATGTTGAGCAGACGCTCGAAAGCGTCCTTCTTAGCTTGCATTGAGTTCATGCAACAAAGGTAGCAGCCGAAATACCCACCGCGACCGCTTTTCAGAACCGCTAGAAAGTAAGTTTATTCACAATTTTTCTTAGTCGCACACGCTGTTCGCATTCCCTTCGTTTCTTCGCGATATGAAAAAAGTATTCATTGTCGCTGCACTCTTTGCAGCATCTCTTTCCATCACTGCTCAGAACAGTGTGGTGGCTCCAACCAAAGGCAACTTCAACCAATGGCACATGCTCGATGAGTCCGATGGTTCGTTGGGTGTTAGCGCCATACGCTCCTACAACGAATTGCTAAAGGGAAAAAAGAGCACGCCGGTGGTGGTGGCCATCATTGATAGCGGCACAGAAACTTTCCACGAAGATCTTCGCGACAAGATATGGGTGAATACCGATGAGGTACCGGATAACGGCAAAGACGATGATAAAAACGGTTACATCGACGATGTGCACGGTTGGAGCTTCATTGGTGGCCCCGGTGGCGATGTGTCAGCCGACAACCTAGAGTTCACGCGCATCTTCCGCGACAAAAAAGCGAAGTACGGCAACGTAACCGATGCAGCTCAAGTAGCAAAAGCCGACAAGGCCGACTATGAGCACTACCTAAAGATGAAGGCCGAACACGACCGTCGCATGGAAGAAGCACAAGGCGGATTAATGCAGATTGCTATGGTGGAGCAATTTGCAACCAGCGCTAAAGATGCCGTGCGTCAGCACTTAGGAAAGGATACCTACACCGTTGAAGAGGTGGCAGGTATTCAAACAGAAGATGAATTTTTAGCGGCAGCCAAAGGATTCGTCATCATGTCGATGACAGAAGATATCGACGCGCAGATCGCAGAAGGTCGTAATTACTACCAAACACAAACCGACTACCAGTTGAACCTCGATTTTGATCCACGTTCGATGGTAGGTGATAACTACAACGATATCAACGAGCGTATCTACGGTAACAACCACATCGACGGACCGGAAGCTGAACACGGCACCCACGTAGGTGGTATTGTGGGCGCCACTTGGAACGGCAAAGGAATGGACGGCGTGTGCGAGAATGCGCAGCTGATGGTCATTCGATGCGTGCCCAATGGCGATGAGCGAGATAAAGACGTAGCTAATGCCATTCGCTATGCAGTGGACAATGGAGCGCGTGTAATCAACATGAGCTTTGGAAAGAGTTTCTCTCCAGGCAAGGCAGCTGTAGACGAAGCTGCGAAATATGCGGAAAGCAAAGGAGTGCTGCTCATTCATGCTGCCGGTAACGATTCGAAAAACATCGACGAGCAGCCCAACTTCCCAAAAGACACCTACAACGATGGTGGGGAGTGCAGCACATGGATGGAAATTGGCGCTAGCGGTCCAACTGCTGAATCACTCATGGCCGACTTCTCGAACTATGGTAAAAAGTCGGTCGATGTGTTTTCGCCCGGTGTCGACATCTACAGCACAGTGCCCGGCGGTGGTTTCAAAGACAACAGCGGTACAAGCATGGCAGCACCTGTTGCCAGTGGTGTGGCGGCAACGATTATGAGCTACTACCCACAACTCACTGCAGCCGATGTAAAAGCTATCATGATGAAGAGCGCCACCGACTACCGCAAGGTGAAGATTGAACGTATTGTGGAGCGCAAGGCAATGGGTAAATTTTTCGCACGTGTTTTCATCAGCAAGAAAAAGAACGAGAAGTCTGAAATCCCTCCTCGCACTTACAAAACCAA
>JBKCGW010000118.1:0-11738 GCA_046303175.1 Flavobacteriales bacterium | reverse complement strand
TCCTGCAACATCACCCAGTGTTTGTGTAACCACCACCTGTCCGGTAACACTCAAAACCTCCACTGTAACACCATGTGCCATCTGCAATTTGCTTTGAACACGAATACGGTCGTTGGCCGGATTGGGGTAAACAAGCAGTGCGCTGGATGCGTTGTCTAGTTCATCCACGCTCACAATCATACGATCGTACAATACGAAATCATCGACAGCGGCTTCAATGAGTGAACCCCCATCGAGGTTCTGACCCAGACGGGTGCTGTCGCTGGCAATGAACTGGAAGCGCATTTCGGAGGTAGGTTCCATCCAGTCGGCCACGCGAATGGCATTGCGGCGCCAGCTCATGTCGGCTGTCTGATTGTCTTCGATGTACATCCAATTCTGACCACCATCATTACTCATGCGCACCTGCCACCAGTCGGCACCCGGGTTCGCACCTCCGGGAGGGTTGTTGGTGTAATAGCGCCAGTAGGCTACGATGGGCTCAACCAAGGTCGACATATCGATAATCGGAGTTTGTAAGGTTGTCTTGCCTGCGTCAACGTCGTTTTCACCGATACCTGCTGTTTCACTGGAAGCATTGCCGGTCACAAAACAAAACTCACCGCCGGGGGTGTGCTGCACATCGATAGCGACTACCGTTCCCGGTGCTACATCGACCGTGTAAGATCCAAGTGGAACCGTTTCTTCCCACTCACCTGTGGTAGCATTATCTCCAGGAATACCGGTTGCCCATCCACCGAAGTCAGCGTTGTTATCACTATCGTGAATGCCAATCGCTTCAACGCCTATCAATGTAAAGTAGGGCAGGTTAGGGAATGGATTCAGATGAGCGCCTCGCGGCAATACCGCTGAAATACTGCCGTTTAAATCATGCGCGCCGAAGTAGTAGGCTACAATGCTTCCGGGCTGCTGGCCTTCAATTGTGTAATTGTAGAATGTGCCATCGCTGTTCATAGGGGCTTCGGCCCATGTGTTGTCATTGACCTTGTAATAACAGGTGACATCTTGCAGATAAGTAGTGTAAGGGAATTCAAGTTCAAGGTCAACATCTAATTCCAAGTTTTCATTGGCATCCAAAAATGGAATGGCCACGAAATCAATTTGAGCGTTCGAAATTAGTGTTATGCCGTGAATGTAGAATCCGTCCACAATGGCATTGCCGTTCGGTGTGCCGTTGGTAAGGTCTCCGTCGTCGTCATCCGCTTGCAATAAGTCGATCAGAACATCCGTAAACGCTTCACCCTCATTTCCATCAAAAGTTGATGCTTGCAATCCGGCATAGGTTTCTACGAAAAGCGGCATCGTTGTATTCCAATCTGCTCCCATGAGAAGGTGGGTGTCCCACCATGCACCCATTATAATTTCGCCATCGGCATGCACTTCGCCTACCAAATCGGTCGGATACACTTTGGGGTCTACGTCGTAGCGACGAATGGGGTCGAGGTTGTCCGTATTGAATCCGGCTCCGAGGATTGGATTGTTTGTGGCAGAAATAGCCCAGAAATCGGCATACCCTTCGCCTATGGCGCCGTTCTGAAAAAACGAGCCTTCAGATTGATAATAGTTGTCGTTGATGCCGTGTCCGTATTCATGGTAGCATACGTCCGCCACGAGCGAAGATGCATTACAACCTCCGCCGATATCATAGAAGTTGATTGAAGAGCCATCATAGAATGCATTGCATGTTCCCCCGGCTACGTCGATATTGGTAGGCAGCTGGAAGTCCATGCCGGTGAAGTCTCCCATCCATTGCTTGTGCCAGTCGTGGATGCGCTGTACACTGCGGTAGGCCGACATTTCCTTCACGTTGGCTGTGCCGTCCATCGAGATGGCATTGGGTCCGTCGGCCAATGTGTAGGTGAGACTTGGCGTGATATCCGCTGTGTAAATGCGACTCCAAGGGCCCATCATGCGCACAGTAGCTGTTGAGCCCGGATTCACAGGCAACACCACATGTCCGTTTTCATCTGCTGCGTAATCAACACCACCAACAGTAACATAGATGTTCTCGAGATCTTGAGTAATAATCGGGTCATTGGGCGTGAGTTCTTGTACACTCCCTGTCACTGTTGCCGATACTTCGAGCATGCGAGCAGGTGGTGAATCGTGTGAGCAGCGTACCGGCTTGCCCGGGCCGCTGTGCTTAACAGTGTTTTGGCGGTAAAGGACAACGCCTGTGTGAGCGTCGACGAGTGTGCGGTAGTTGGCGGGTACGTTGTAAGAACCCATGGTTTTTACCATCACTTCATACACGAGATGAAAACGATAGCCATCGGTTGAAGGAACCGGAAGGATTTTCAAATCGGGTTGAACTGTAGCCGATAAAATTTCGTTGCTGATTCCACTTGCCGCATGAGTCGCAGCTTGAGCTTCAGTGTAATCAGGGACGAGGTTTACATCAATTGCCGGATACACATCGCAGCCAAACAGAATCAATCGATGGTTGTTGAACTTGGCGGTGTAACGGCTGCCAATTACTTCTATACCTTGGTGGTATTGGCGAAAATTGACGTAGGTGTTTTTGCCCTCATGCGTTTTTCCTGTGCTTACCAAATCGGTGGTCGGAATGCCGAAGGCTTGCAGCTCTTGCTGCGCAAACAGCAGCGCTTTCTCTTGCGGAGTTGCGCCTGGTACCTCCAGCGGCGAACCATACGCTCGGTGAGGCATACCGCTGGTTTCGTTGAAATGGACATACCATGTACCGTGTGAAGCAACGAATTGTCGCCAGGCAGGAAGTTCGCGCAGATATTGTTGCTTATTCAAATCGTAGCCGCGCGATTGCATGAAACGTATTTCATACGGATCAGTGTTTCCTTCCAGACTGTTCTGTGCATGAAGCGGAATGAGCGTGAGCATCATCGCCCCCAAGAGTAGTAGTGATTTCATAGATTGAATCGGGTTTGAATGCAATATGCGACAAAAAGCAATACACGCAGACAGAAGTGGCGAATGGCGAGTGACAAGTGACTAGTGGCGAGTGGTTGGATGGGAAAGGGGTGGGTTGAGGATGTTGAAATGTTTTCGACGGAATGTTTGCATAAAAGCACCGAGTGATTTACACTTGTATCAACTAATTATCTGAACAGGCCGCTTACCCCGACTGTTCCCCAATGTTTTGCTGCCGTGAATACTCCCAACGAAAACACCCCGAAGGCCGAAGAGACAAACGATCTCAAGGCACAAATCGACATCCTTCAGGCCGAAAAACAAAAGCTTGAGGCCGAACTCAAATCCCGCGAGGAGATGATGAGTAACTTGTTGTCATTCATTCAGGCATCGAAGTAGGCTTTTTCCCGTTTCTATTTTCTTGCGATTTAATTTCGGATTGACCGAAATACTGTAAGGCATAAATGGAATAATTTATTCCACCCTTACCAATCACAACCGTTGTTTCTTTGCCCTATGGAAGCAACCCTGCACACATCGGACATGGTGGAAACGGCAGCTGCATTTGTCAACAGCACCGGGAGTCACATTTTTCTTACGGGCAAAGCGGGAACCGGTAAAACAACCTTTCTCCGCAGCCTAGGTGAACGCACGCACAAGCGCTTCGCCATCGTAGCACCTACGGGAATTGCAGCCCTTAATGCAGGCGGTGCTACCATTCATTCCATGTTTCAACTGCCGCTGGGTACTTTCTTGCCCGATCGCACTCCCTCCGGTCAGTTTGCATCTGACGCTAATATTTATACGCAGTTTACACTTTCACGCAAGCATCCTATTAGCTCGGTAAAGAAACAAGTGCTCCGCAGTATCGATTTGCTCATTATCGATGAGGTGAGCATGCTCCGAGCAGATGTGCTCGATGCCATTGATTATCGTCTGCGCAGTGTGCGCGGAAACTTTTCGCGTGCTTTTGGCGGTGTACAAGTACTCATGATAGGCGACCTTTTTCAGCTGCCACCCATCGTGAAAGATCATGAGTGGGGCCTGCTCAAACGATACTACCACAGTGCACATTTTTTCGAGGCGCTTGCATTGCAATCGGAAGGATTTGTTTACATCGAACTCGATAGAATTTATCGCCAATCCGATCAGCGATTCATCGACTTGCTCAATAACCTCCGCGAGAATGTAACCACAGCAGAAGACATCGGATTGTTGAACTCCTTCTATCAGCCGCAGGCTGACCAGCAAGACGGTGTAATAACGCTCACCACGCACAACTACAAGGCAGATGACATCAACCAAACACGCTTGCGTCGTCTGAATGATTCTGCGCAGGTGTATACAGCCTCAGTTGAAGGCGACTTCCCGGAATCGATGTATCCATTGCCCATGAAGCTCGAACTGAAGATGGGTGCACAGGTCATGTTTGTTCGCAACGACAGTAACGGCGGAAAGTTCTTCAACGGTATGCTCGCTACTGTGTGCGATTTGGATGAGAGTTCTATCAGTGTGCGTGTGATTGACAGTGGACTTGTAATTAATGTGCCGCGAGAGCAATGGGAGAATAAGAAGTACTCGGTTAGCGCAGCTACTCGTGATCTGGATGAAGAAGTAGTGGGCACGTTCAGTCAGTATCCCATCAAGTTGGCGTGGGCTGTTACCGTTCACAAAAGCCAGGGACTCACCTTCGATCGCGCAGTCATCGACGTAGGGCAAGCATTCGCTCCCGGGCAGGTCTATGTAGCGCTTTCTCGTTTGCGTTCGCTCGACGGACTCATTTTGAAGACACGCATTGAGCCCTCGGTCATCAGCAACGATACGGTGGTTGTCAACTTCTCCAAAACGAAGCATGCCATGGAGCAACTCCAGGAAATGCTTTTGGTGCGCCGCACCCATTATATACACGACTTGATGGCTTCCACCTTTCAGTTCACTCAGTTGTTGCAGGAACTGGAGACAACTATAAAGGAAGGCGATGATTCAACTGAGTTTGAAGATACTTCGATGAAGCCCATGCTGCAGGTGATTCGCGATGCGGTGCGCGCTGAGGTAGTGAATACAGGCAAGTATGTGCAGCAGCTTCAGTACTTGTTGCATCAAAACGATGCGACCGCGCTTCATGAACGATTGGAAAAGGGAAGTGCATACTACAGCACGCTGCTGGGCGAACAAATCGCGTCTTTGCTTCTGCACATGCAGCACATGCAATGGCGCAGTGGTGTGAAGACCTACCTAAATACACTGGCCGAGGTGGATCAGTTGCTGATGAAGAAGTACGAGGATATTGCAAAGTCGGTCATCATTATAAAGGGATTATTGAATCGCGAACAATTCATTGATGTCTCCGTCATCAACACTCAGCGCGAATCGCTGCGCTCCGGGTGGTTGGAGTCCGCTCGAAGAGAGGCACAAACCGCTCGTTCTTCTTCATCTGAAGTCGATCGTAAAGGCTCGGGAAAGAACAAAGGGCGAAAGGCCCGCACCGGAGGAAAAGCATCCGTGCGTTCAGTGAGCGCGAAAAAGGATACGGTCGATCATAGTCTGGAGTTATTCCGTTCAGGAAAAACAGTAGAGGAAATTGCTGCAGAGCGAAGCCTCTCCGTTTCAACTATTGAATCGCATTTGGCCAAGGCTATTGCAACCTCGCGACTCGAGTTAGGCGATTATGTTTCAACTGAAGAAAGTACAGAGATAGAAGCCGCAATTTCCGAGCATGGAACGAATGGCCTTCGCGGTGTCTTCGATGCGCTTGAGGGTAGGTTTAGCTTCGGTAAACTGCGCGCTGTAGCAGCACATCTGAATCGCGGCGTTGGTGAAGAGTGATGACGTATTGCGGGAATTCATCTGTTTCCCCACGAATAAACTCGTGTGCTATCTCAACTCCTCTCCATTCTCCATTCTTCCCTTTCTGTTCTCCTGCAGCTATAACATTACTCTCTCTTCCAATCTTCCATTTTCCCCACGAATAAATTCGTGGGCTACCCAGTCCCCAGTCCCTATAACCTCTCAATACCGCATCCACTTCCACATCTCCTTATACGTCGGCTTCTTGCCGTACATCAAAATACCCACGCGGTAAATCTTGGCGGCTAGCCACACAAAGAGGAAAATACTCGCAACGAGAATCGCAATCGATAGCAACTTCATTCCGATGGAAACGCCAATCGCGGTCTTCACCATCATCACAACAGGGGAGGTGAGGGGCACCAGAGCGAAGATGTGGCCGATGTTGCCCTCCGGATTCACAAGCATCATATTCGATACGATATAGCCGAATAAAAGCGGTAATGTTACGGGCAACATGAATTGCTGGGTGTCTGTTTCGTTGTCTACAATGGCGCCAATGGCCGCAAAGAGAGAGGCATAGAGCATATAGCCGCATAAAAAGAAGATCAGAAAGGATACAATGAGATCAGTCCACGATATCTCCGTCATCACGGCGAGCATTTCGGATTGCATGGCTTCGGCATCGCTGTCATCCGACATGTTTTGAGCTTCGATAGCTCCGCCATTATCCAACATGGCAAGTTGCTCCTTCTGTTTTTCGAGGATTTGCTTTTGCATCGCACCTACCCCGAAGGCTGAAATAGCGGCAGTCAATCCTACCCAAATCAAAAACTGAGTAAGTCCCACCAAGCCAATTCCGATGATCTTACCCATCATGAGTTGAAAGGGTTTGACGCTCGAGATAATCACCTCGATAATGCGGTTGGTCTTCTCTTCCATTACCCCACGCATAACCTGCACGCCGTAAAATAAAATGAAGAAGTAGATGATGAGCGCAAACCCAAAGCCTATCATGGCTTTCATGGAAGTCAGGTCTTCCTTGCCGCCTTCGCTGGGTTTGATAACGTTGATGTCGACCGACTGTCGAATGCTCTTGTATGTTTCTATAGTGATGTTGTTCTTCTTCGCCCGATATAATTCGAGGGCGTCTTCGATATCACGGGCAATGCGGTTCTGAATGCCCAGGCTCGGTGTTTTCTCGGCATACATCTCCACTTTTCCGTCGGTATAGGAAATGTCGGAAAGCTGAACAACCGCCGTGTAAATGCCCGACTCCAATTCTTCCGTCGGATTGACGGTGCCTTTCCGAAAGTCGTACGTCACTTTTTCTGTGTTGCGAAATCGTGGACGTTCCAGTCCAGCTTCTTGATAAACCAGGATTTCATCTTCAAGCAAGTATCCCAGGTCGTCGGCAAGCAACACGTGCTGATGAGTGGTGTCGTTGGCTGCCAGCAAGGCAACACCAACAATGAGTCCACCGAAAAGAAGCGGTCCCAAAATAGTCATGATGAGGAAGGTTTTATTCTTCACCTTGCTCATGTATTCGCGCTGTATGATGAGGAGTGTCTTATTCATGGCTGGCATTGAATTGTTGAACGGCTTGAATGAAAATCTGCTCCATGTCGGGCACCATTTCGTTTACACCGTGAATTTGTACATGCGGCATGAGCGCTTGAAGCAGGTCGTTGAGCGATCGATTGTTCAGCAATTTAATTTCTGCAAAGGCTCCCTTATCATCGGTGGCGGTGCGCAGCAATTCGAACTGCGTCCACAATCCAATACCGATGTCCATTGCTGCTCCTTCGAAGTCTACGCGATAGGTTTGGGTGCGAAAGCGAGACTTGATGTCCTTCACACTGCCGTCGAGAATTACACGTGATCGATTAATAAGCGCAATGTTATCGCACAACGATTCCACGCTGCCCATGTCGTGCGTCGAAAGAATGATGGTAGCTCCTTCGTCCTTCAAACGCAACATTTCCAAGCGAATCAGCTCGGCATTAATAGGATCGAATCCGCTGAAGGGCTCATCGAGAATCAACAGTTTTGGCTGGTGCAGAACCGTAGTAATGAACTGAACCTTCTGGGCCATACCCTTCGACAGGTCCTCTACTTTCTTGTCCCACCAGTTGTCGATTTCGAAACGCTCAAACCACGCATTCAAACGTGTTTGTGCTTCTCGAGCAGAAAGTCCTTTCAGCTGTGCGAGGTACATGCACTGCTCGCCAACCTTCATTTTTTTATACAAACCTCGCTCTTCCGGTAAGTAGCCAATGTGCTCTACATCGCTTGGTTGTAGTGGTTTTCCACCCAACAATACTTCCCCTTGATCAGGGCCTGTAATCTGATTGATAATGCGTATCAAGGATGTTTTGCCGGCACCGTTGGGTCCCAGCAAACCAAATACACTGTGCTCGGGCACTGCTATGCTCACATCATTGAGCGCAACGTGTTTTGCATAGGACTTGTGAATGTGACGCGCTTCTAGAGTGAACATCGTGGAAGGGTTGTGTTATAAGGGGTAAGGTATAATGTATAAGGGGTAAGGGGTAAGGGGGAAAGTATGAGGGTAACGTAAGCTCTGTGTGGCACAAGGTCCAAAGTACACCTTATACTTTATACTTTACCCTTTATCTCTTTGAGATAATTGCTTCATTTACGCCATTCACGATATACGCCAACTGCTCTTCCGTCAACTCCGTGTGCATAGGAAGCGACATAACGTTGCTCGATAATTCTTCGGTTACCGGGAAGTCACCTTCTTTGTAACGCGGGTCGGTGTAAGCCTTTTGCATGTGCATGGGCACAGGGTAATAAACCATCGAGGCTATTCCTTTCTCTTGCAGCTTGGCTTGCAATGCCGCGCGATCAACTCCTTTCAGTACAAGGGTATATTGGTGGAATACATGCGTGCTCTTGGGGTCGCGCGCAGGTATGGTGATGTTGGGGTGATTCGCAAATGCGTTGTCGTAATAGGCCGCTGCACGCTGACGATTTGCTATGTATGTGTCGAGGTGCTTTAGTTTGATATTAAGAACTGCTGCTTGTATGGTGTCGAGGCGTGAGTTCACACCGATGCTGTCGTGATAGTAGCGCACTTTCATGCCGTGATTGGCTATCATACGCAACTTCTCAGCCAATACATCATCGTTGGTAAACATGGCACCGCCATCGCCGTAGCAACCCAGATTCTTCGATGGGAAGAAACTGGTGGTGCCAACGTGACCCATAGTCCCGGCTTGCTTGCGAGTACCATCGCTAAAGGTGTAGTAAGCTCCTATTGCCTGACAGTTATCTTCAATTACATACAGGTTGTACTTGTTGGCAATGGCCATGATAGATTCCATATCCGCGCATTGACCAAAGAGGTGCACGGGCACAATGGCTTTTGTTTTAGGTGTAATGGCTTTTTCCAATGCAACCGGATCAATGTTGTAAGTGCCGGGCAGTGCATCCACCAAGACAGGGGTTAGTTGCAACAGCGCTATAACTTCTACGGTAGCTACGAAAGTGAACGATGTAGTAATGACCTCATCTCCCGGTTTTAGATCCAACGCCATCATGGTTATTTGCAGCGCATCGGTGCCGTTGGCGCAATTCACAACATGCTTCACTTGCATGTACTGTTCTAGGGCGGTTTGGAATTCTTTTACCGCAGGTCCATTGATAAAAGCAGTATTCTCTACCACCTCCAAAATGGCTTTGTCTATTTCACTCTTCACATGGTGGTATTGGGTCTTGAGATCGACCATCGGAATATTCATCATACGTCGTTGCTAAAATTTGTGGCCTCGAAGATAGGGTGATTTAAAATGCAACAATCGATGGTTGGGCCTCTAAAAAAGCCCATTTTCTCAACGCCAGAATTTGATAAGCAGAATCTCGATGGCGAGAAAGATGAGCGCCCAAACGACCAGGCTAAGCCAATACTTATGTCCGTTTTCAAGAGTTGCAGCACCTGCAGAAACAGTTTCTAAATCACCTTCCAACACCGACCAATTCGAGAATTGTTGCTCATTCAATTGCTCTGCAAAATCGTCAACCGCCATAGTTTCGTTATACGATTCCGTGCGGTCGTAATTGAATGCAATTGACTGCACAGCATTGGTGCCCCAATTCAGCAGATAGTTGCCTGCATCGCGCAGGTCGTTGTGCACGAATACTTCGACCTGGTTTCCTGCATTGCGGTGTTCCGGAATTATCTCAGCGCTCGTTACTATGTTCTGCAGACGAAATGTTTCTTCGCCCGGCATTTCAAGGTTACGAAGCACGATGGCTTCTTCCCGACCCAGTGTGTAGCTCAGTTGAGTCGAAGGCTGTGAGAATTCAGCAAGCCTTACCAATGTTGCAGGAAAGAGTGCGTGTTGAGTGAAGTTGGTTTCCTCGATGGAAAGTGAAACCGAGGTAAAATATACGCGGCCATGACCAACGGAAGACGATACCATGAATGGATTACCATTCTGCATAGTCAGCATGGGTTCGGCCCATTGGCCCGATGTAAGCGATAAGTTGTAATAAGCATTTGCATTGGGCAGGTCGATATTTCCCGTTGAACGCTGAAATGCTTCTTTGAAAATATAGTGCTCGTAGTTGACCTGCGATACAGGAGAAGGGGCGTTGGCTTTACCCGATAGTTGGCCGGCTTTCCAGGTTGCAAGTGCTGTATTGTATTCGTTCAAAACAATTTCACTTGCGGGGATAATGAATACACTTCCGCCCGCATCCAGGAAATTACTGAGCTCAGCTTGTAGTCCGCTTGGGAAGTTGCGCAGTTGATTAACGACGATAAGATGTCGCCCAGCAAACTTGCCGTAATCGATTGCGCCTTCGGGCATGCTTTCCCACTCATAAAATGGGTCATCAGCGAATACGGTCTTCACCGCTTGTGTGGCTGCTGTATTGCCTAATACTTCCAGAATACGAATACGCTCAGCTACATCATAGCTGAAGTAATAGGCATCGTCTTTTGTGATAGAAGCATCATCCAACACCAACGAGCAGTGCTTGTATCCGGGTTCGGTATTGGTGTAGGTAATGTCTATTGTGCTCTTGCTGTTGCCTCCGACAGCAGTGGTTGCGACACTTTTTTGCGTACCATTGATGATGAGTTGCAAGGGCATCGATTCAATGTCTTCGCTTCCCGTATTGACAACGCGCGCATGCAGTATTTCAGGCTGATTCACTTGGCGAACAGGTGTTTCAAACCATACCGAATCAATGAACACATTACCTGTTATTTCAGGAAGTTCTGGTACTACCGTAATACGCATGGCGGTATCATTGGCTACCTCTTGGAGATTGGTTGTTGAAGCTTGCAAATCAGTTAGAAGAAACGCCTGACGTTTCTCTAGGCCTGAAGTGATGAGTGCGTCGCGCTGACGCGAAACAACCTCGCTTAATTTTCTGCTCGCTGGGGAGAGGTCGACCTCCTGAATGAGTGAGGTCATTTCTTCTTTACTCACCAGTCGCTGGTGACGTCCCTCGAAATCGCCGGTAAGCAATTGAAACTTATCGGAAGCCGCAAACGATTCTACTATTTCGAGGGCTTTATTCTTCGCCAAATCGAGCATGGTTCCGTCTTTACCGGCTCCCTGCATACTGAATGAATTGTCGATGAAAATGGAAACTGCTGTGCCTCCGGGTTTTTCGGCCGAACCGGGCTGTGGTATGTAGGGTTGGGCAAAGGCTAGAACAATCGCTGCAAGAGCCAACAGCCTGCTTGCCAAAATAAGCAGGTGCTTCAGGTTGCGCTTGCTTTGTGTTTCCTGCTTAATCTCCTTCAAAAACTCAACATTCGAGAAATAGACCTTCTTGAACTTTCGGAAGTTGAATAGGTGCACAATGATTGGAATCGCCGTAGCGACCAATCCCCATAACATTTCAGGATGCACAAATTTCATAAGCGTCGCGAAGATAACAGGTGCGAGCGTTTACATACGGCAGGGGTTCTGAAAAAAGGCTAATTGCGAGTGGCGAGTGGCGAGTGGCGAGTGGCGAGTGGCGAGTGGCGAGTGGCGAGTGGCGAGTGGCGAGTGGCGAGTGGCGAGTGGCGAGTGTGTTAA
>JBKCGW010000117.1:0-11441 GCA_046303175.1 Flavobacteriales bacterium | reverse complement strand
GAAGAATTGAGCGAAGTCGAAATTCAACGCAGCATTGAGTCGCTCGGGCCATTCGATCCTCGATTGGATTTATCACGATATAGTTTTCCGCCGGTCGATTTATTGAAAGCTCACGGAGGACAGGGTCCGCAAATCGACAAGGAAGAACTGGAAGAAAACAAGAACAAGATTGTTGAAACACTCAATCACTATAAAATTGAGATTTCTAAAATCAAAGCGAGCATCGGTCCAACGGTAACGCTCTATGAAATTATTCCCGCACCCGGCGTTCGCATTAGCAAAATCAAGAATCTCGAAGATGACATTGCGCTGAGTTTGGCGGCATTGGGTATACGTATCATCGCGCCTATTCCGGGAAAAGGAACCATTGTTATTGAAGTACCCAATTCCAAACCGGATGTGGTGAGCATGCGATCGCTCATCAATTCGGAGAAATTCCAGAATGCTGAGATGGAACTGCCTGTTGTTTTGGGTAAAACCATTTCCAACGAAAACTTCGTTGCTGATTTGGCCAAAATGCCTCACTTGCTCATGGCCGGTGCCACGGGTCAGGGTAAATCAGTCGGACTGAATGCGATTCTGGTTTCGCTTCTTTACAAGAAGCATCCTGCCGAAATCAAGTTCGTGCTAGTCGATCCGAAAAAAGTGGAACTCACGCTTTTCAATAAAATCGAGCGCCACTTCCTGGCCAAACTACCCAACGAAGCAGACGCCATCATTACCGACGTTCAGAAAGTAGTTCGCACGCTGCAGTCGTTGTGCATTGAAATGGACACTCGCTACGAGCTCCTGAAGACCGCCGGTTGCAGAAACATCAAGGAATACAACGGCAAGTTCGTGGCTCGCAGACTCAACCCGGAAAACGGACACCGCTTCCTTCCCTACATCGTTTTGGTGGTGGATGAGTTTGCCGACTTGATTATGACCGCCGGACGTGAAGTGGAAACCCCCATTGCGCGTCTTGCACAGCTTGCACGTGCCATTGGTATTCACTTGATTATCGCAACCCAGCGCCCATCTGTAAACATTATCACCGGAACCATCAAAGCGAATTTCCCGGCGCGTATAGCGTTTAGGGTTACCTCGAAGATTGACTCCCGCACCATTTTGGACACAGGCGGAGCCGAGCAGCTCATTGGACGAGGCGATATGCTCTACTCTACCGGTAATGACCTGATTCGCTTGCAATGCGGATTCGTTGATACTCCTGAAGTTGAAGAGATAACGGATTACATCGGTAATCAGCAAGCATATCCTACGGCACTCTACCTTCCAGAGGTAGTTGATGAAAATCAATTGGAAATGGGTAATTTTGACGCCGAAGACCGAGATGAATTGTTTGAAGAAGCTGCCCGCATTGTGGTTATGACGCAACAAGGCAGCGCGTCGATGTTGCAAAGGAAATTAAAACTGGGTTATAACCGCGCCGGAAGACTGGTCGATCAGTTGGAAGCCGCAGGAATAATTGGTCCTTTCGATGGAGGCAGAGCTCGCAAAGTTTTATTTGCCGACGAAATTTCTTTGGACCAATTCTTGAAATCGGGCGCTTCGAACGCTTAATTTATTACTCAATGAAACAGTTATTCATGATTTTCCTGGCTCTTGCAGTAGCCGGCACTTCTTCCCTTCAGGCGCAAACCTCGAAAGACATTCTCGACAAATTGTCGGCGAAGGCTAAAACTTTCAAGACCATAACAGCCGACTTCACTTACACGCTCAACAATCCTAAAACCTCTACCAACCAAACCCTCAACGGGAATGTGAAGGTGAAGGGTTCCAAGTACTATGTTTCGATGAGCAATTATCAAATCTGGTGCGATGGAAAAACCGTTTGGAATTATAACAAAGAGAACAATGAAGTGACCATCGATAACCTCGCAGATGTCAAGGACGGTGGGTTTGATCCTTCAGAAATGTTTACCATTTGGGAAAAGAACTTCAAGCACGAAATGAAGAACGCAAGTGCGACCATCGACGGTGTGGCTTGCTATCAGATTGCTCTCTATCCCAACGATGCGAAGAGCAAAGCGTACCATACGGTTATTCTGAACATCGATAAGACGAAAATGGAAGTGACTAAAGTCGAAATTAAAACACGCGACAACGCTACCATGACCTATAAGTTGAAGAACTTTAAAACCAGCACCGAACTAGGTGACGGTGAGTTCATTTTCAACAAAGGAAAGTTTCCCGGTGTTGAAGAGGTGGACAATCGCATTTAAAAGAACAGCTTCATAAAAAGAAAGGGCCTTCGAGGCCCTTTTTTATTTCCTATATACCATATGTAATCAGGCCATAGAATCTTCTAGCCAATTGACGCCCTTTCGAAGCTTACTGATTGTGTCAGCCTCGGGCGTACCATCTCCGGGGACATGATTGTACACCCACGATGCGTGTTCGGGCAGACTCATTAAAATGGACTCGATGCGCCCTCCGGTTTCCAATCCGAAACGAGTACCACGGTCATATACAAGATTAAACTCTACGTAACGACCTCTTCGAAGCAATTGCCACTGCTTGTTGCTTTCGCTGAAAGCAATTTCCTTGTTCTCCTTTACAATTGGCAAATAGGCCTTCAAGAAAGTTCTTCCAACGGAGGCAACAAATTCAAAGAGCTGCTCCTTGGTTGTTCCCGTCTGAGGTCGCAAATAATCGAAGAAAATGCCTCCAATACCGCGCGTTTCGTGACGATGCGTTATATAAAAGTAATCGTCGGCCCACTGCTTGAACTTCGGATAGTACTCAGCATTGAATGCATCGCACACATTCTTCATGCACTCATGAAAAAAGCGCGCCTGCTGATCATTGACATAGATGGGCGTGAGGTCAATGCCACCTCCAAACCAACAGTCGCCTGCATCAGTTTCGAAATAACGGATATTCATGTGAATGATGGGGACCATCGGCGACTGCGGATGAATAACAATGCTGACACCTGTTGCGAAAAAAGAAGTAGCCTCGGCGCTCACTTTGTCCCTCATGAACGGCGGGAGTTTTCCCTCCACCGCACTGAAATTGACTCCACCCTTCTCAATCACATTTCCCCGCTCGATAACGCGCGTTCTTCCACCACCACCTGTAGTATGCGACCAAGCGTCTTCCTGAAATTTAGAACGACCATCCTCTGCCTCCAGTCCTCTGCATATTTCATCTTGAATCAAACGAAACTCGTCTGCAATTCGATTTTTTTCGACCATACCATTCATTGTTATTGGAGGCAAGATTAGCGAGGGGCGCCCGCGGAAAATGTCATGGAATTGAAATCAATCAACCTTGTACAATTGATAGTTATCAGTTCGCACGATATTGATGGAAGCGTTTTCAAAACCGCTACCCGCTGAAGTGCGGAAGAAGCGGAATTCAGAACCGATTGTGTTGGCCTTCACTTCTGAAAAATGAGACGGGAAGTTCGAGCCATAGGTCATCAATGCACAACCAAAGTAAAGCGTCACATCATATCCGGTGTAGGAAAAATCAATGGGCTCTGTTTTATACTTGCGACGATAGCCCTCTTGCCAGCGAGCACCGGCCGGCTGATTGGGATCCGGAAAAATTTGCTTTGGAAAACTCACGTGGTATTTATTGCGAATCTCCGTAGAAATTGACTCCATATCATCCCACGACTCCAAACCAATCACATCCACATCCGTCCGGGTACCTAATGCCTTGAAAACAGCAGCAATAACCTTCTTGTCGTTTGTTGGCACCGCCACCAAACATTTGCCCACAGGTAATGCTTGAGCCAATTTTAAATTGGCAACATCATCGCAAACAACAATTTTTTTCAAGCTATCCTTCGTTATCTTAACCCATTCCTCCTTGAATGATTCTACCAGCTTACGATCATCGATTACCTTGGAGTCCACCAAGACAACTCGCTCCTTTTCAAAATTCTTGTGGGCATAGCGAGCAATTGCCATCCACTGTGTGACGGAACCGGGGACCGATTTGCTTAAGGCAGGCGCATTGAGCAAAACCCTATTTGGTTGTTGCACGGGCACAACCATATGGGCATTATTGGCAGCGCACCAGGCAGCAACTTCGGGGATGACATCTTTGAAGAGCGGGCCGATCACCAAATCGACACCATTCATTTCCTTCTTTTTCAAAATAGCATGAATAGCATTCTTATTATCGGTAACATCCATAACACGAATGCGCGCATTCAATCCCATGGCCTCCAAAGAATCGGCCGCAATCATAATCCCTCTGTACATCTGAACCGCGGCGTCGCGCAGACGGATGTCACGCGATACAAGCGAATCCTTTGTGGTGGTGTAAAAAGGAAGCATGACAGCGATGTCGAATGTATCGTCCTTGTCAGCAATAGCAACAGTGGTATTAACCGCTGAAGCACTTTCCGGAACAACGATGGTATCACCCGGAATTAAACCGGCTGGCATGCCATTGTTCATGGCTTTCAATTCGTCGACTGATATTCCGTAATTCCGTGAAATCCCATAATAGGTATCACCCGCCTTCACTACATACTTTCCCTTTTCGCCGGCACTTGCGTCTGCGACGCGCACGCGAATGCGTTGACCCACATTCAACCCTTTGTCCGCACCCGGATTATCAGAGATTAGCTGATCGACGGAAACATTGTAAAGTCTAGAAATTGCATACAACGTTTGACCTGCTTCGACACTGTGCTCTTTGAACGAGGCTGATGATGGGTTGGTTTGTGACCACCCTAGGCTACACCACACCAGTAAAAGAAAGAATGCCGCTAGTTTCATGCTCTCAAAACGCAATAATGTAGCAAATATCGTTCACCGCAGGCGAATGAACCACTATTCCCATTCAATCGTTGCCGGAGGTTTCGAACTAATGTCGTAAACAACGCGGTTCACACCTTTGACACGATTGATAATATCATTAGAAACCTTCGCCATGAATTCGTGCGGCAGTCGCGACCAATCCGCTGTCATACCATCGGTACTCGTCACGGCCCTGAGGGCTACGGTGCGCTCATAGGTACGTTCATCACCCATAACACCTACACTGTACACGGGCAGCAAAATGGCTCCTGCCTGCCAGACTTCATTGTATAATCCTTGATCCTTCAAAGACTGTATCCAAATATGATCAGCCTCTTGAAGCAACTGCACCTTTTCAGGGGTAATGTCACCCAGTATTCGAATGCCCAAGCCGGGACCCGGAAACGGGTGGCGTTCCAGGATAAAAGCAGGAATATCCAATGCCCTTCCTACCCTGCGCACCTCGTCTTTAAAAAGCAAGCGAAGAGGCTCTACTACATGGAGCTTCATATAATCGGGCAAACCACCCACGTTGTGATGACTCTTAATCGTTTGCGATGGGCCACCGGAATGCGATACAGACTCGATGACATCCGGATAGATTGTACCCTGACCCAACCAGCGCGCTGCTGCATGCTTCTTTGATTCTTCGTCGAACACATCAATGAACGCCTTCCCTATAGCTTTGCGCTTCAGTTCGGGATCGGTAACACCTGCCAGGGCCGCATAAAACTGAGCACTTGCATCCACTCCGGTAACATTGAGACCAAGGTCCTTGTAACTATGCAGAACATCGTTGTATTCATTCTTTCTCAGCAAACCATTATCGACAAAAATGCAATGCAAGTTGCTGCCTATCGCACGCTGAATGAGCACTGCAGCAACGGTGGAATCGACACCTCCACTGAGTCCCATAATGACAACATCGTTACCGAGTTTTGCTTTCAATTCAGCAACTGTTTCATCCACAAAAGAAAGTGGAGTCCAGTCTTGCTTGCAACCGCATACGCCTACCACGAAGTTGCGCAGGAGCTGCGTTCCATCCATGCTGTGATAGACCTCCGGGTGAAATTGTACACCGTAGGCGGTGATATCCGTTCGCTCATATCCGGCATAACGTACATCTGCTGTTGAGCAAATGATGCGCGTGTTTGGGCCGGCCTCCAAAATGGTATCGCCATGCGACATCCACACTTGCGAATCGGAAGGGATATCCTGCATCAGAACTGCATCGCTTTCGTGGGAAACAAGGTGTGCTCTGCCGTATTCACGGTGCGTAGAGCGAACCACTTCACCTCCATTCAGCTTAGCCAACAGCTGCGCGCCGTAGCAAATTCCCAGGACGGGATATTTTCCAAGAATATGACTCAAGTCGGGCATGGGAGCGCCCTCCTGATGCACAGAATAGGGACTACCCGAAAGAATTACACCTCGCACCGACTCATCCAAAGCAGGAATTTTATTCCATGGATGAATTTCGCAGTAAATGTTCAGCTCGCGCACGCGGCGTGCGATAAGCTGTGTAACCTGAGAACCGAAATCGAGGATAATAATGGACTGATGCATGCTGCGAAATTACTGCAGCGAACGAGCGGAAGCATTGGATATGGAAAGGTTGTGAAGAAGTTCCCGCTGCCCAAAAACAAGTTCCAAGAAACAGATGCAAATTGGGACCATGTTAGAGAATCTGCACAACAAACACATCAAACTCGCCTCCAAAAGTCCGCGCCGTCAGCAACTCCTGCAAGGGCTGGGGCTATCGTTTGAAGTCTGGTCAAAAGACGTGGAAGAAAGCTATCCTGAGCACCTTGAGCGAGAAGAGATCCCGGTTTTTCTGGCAGGCAAAAAAGCGAGCGCCTTTCAGGAAGACCTACAGCCCACTGATATTCTAATTACTGCCGACACCATCGTTTGGGTCGACAACCAGGTGCTCAACAAGCCCGCAGACCGGAGCGAAGCCATTGCCATGATAAGCCTGCTGAATGGCAATACGCATGATGTCTACACGGCTGTCTCCATTTCATCATCCGAAAAAACCGAGATACTTTGGGATTGCACACGCGTTCACTTTTCGCGGCTTACCCAAAGCGAAATCGAATACTACGTAGATCATTTCTCCCCTTTCGACAAAGCCGGTTCTTACGGTGCGCAAGACTGGATTGGCTTGATAGGCATTGACCGATTGGAAGGATCCTACTTCAATGTGATGGGCCTACCCGTTCACAAAGTATATCAGGCACTCAAGCAGTTTTAATGAAAGATGAGTCGGATGCCTGCCGCGTGACGCATTAACTTGGAAATATTCGCTGTTCGATAATCCGTGCCCTCCTCGATGAGATTGAACCATCCGTGAGAGTAAAAAAGTTCCATTCGCATAACACTTTTGTTGTTGCCTACCGGATATCCCACAAACACATCGGTATTGAGGTTCATCGTTTTTACTACCGGTTGCAGTTCAACTAAGGGTTTTACGGCGATTACCGGGCGCAAACTCAATCCAAACTCAGGCTTGGCCGTGGGTCGTGGAAACGCTTTGGTACGATATGCAGAATAGATCCATGAAAAGGGTAACTCAACCGTTAAAGGCAGGACTCGTTGCTGTAACTTATAATTGACTGCGGTCTGGTATTCTATCGCCACAGGCATAAAAACAGCTTCGATAGCCGGGCGGACAATGGAATGCTTACCTGCATAAAAATTATAGCAGAAACCTGCTACCATGCCCGGACTGTTCTTGAGTTCGGGCTTGCCGGTCTTATCGCCAATGAAATAGGCATCCGACTGCAAATTCACCAATGAATAAACACCACCAATATAGAGCCCCAAGTCTTTGGACGCTCTTACTATGGAAGAGTCTTGTTCATTGGACTGACCTGTTGCAGTTTGTAAAGCGGAATTCGCCAAACACGCAACAAACAGTGCAACCCGCAACACCATTGAAGGCTTATTCAACCACGAAATCCTTGTCATTCAACTTGGTATTGACACGCATTTCCGAGAAGATGAATTCCATGCTTTGCGGACCTGCTGTCTGTTTGAATTTAGATGGGAATTTCACTGTTTTAATTGTCTTACCATCCACCACGTTAGCAGATCCGTATTCAGTATAACGTGTTTCAGCCAACACAGCCTCTTCACCTTCTCCCTGCATAGAGGTAGACATCAATTTCAATCCGGATTTCACGCTATAATAATCCGTAGCAACATCACCCGTCGACTTGGTAACTTCTACTACATAGGCCTCCTCTTCGTCTACTTTGCCAATTCCCTTGAGCACAGCCTTGGCGCCATACTTTTCGTAGTTAGCTTCTACCAGCAAATCGATTTGCATTTTGATATCCACGAGTTCATCGGCATCCATTGGCTTCTTGGTTCCCATTTGAACATTCACACCCTTGGCTCCATCATAAACTTGCTTCATCATTTCGTTGCCGTTCATGGAAATGACGTTCACCAATTTGCTGTTGTCCTTTACCTTCATCTGAACGCTCAATGACATTGGACCCATCTTCATTTCGCCGATTTGCTCGTACGACTTTACAAGGGCAAATGCCTCTTTACCACCCAACGCATTTACATAGGAATCGATTACGGTTTGAATGGTTACTCCATCCGGAACGGGCTTCATATCCGAGAAAGGCGTACCGTCCGCATTCAAGAGTTCCACTTTACCCGAGGCTGCAAACTTCGAGAGTTTGTCGGCCACCTCGCGGTTTCCTACTACGGTGATATAGGCATTGGCAGGACGCAACACACGCTTGGCCATTGCTTGTACATCAGCCACGGTAACTGCATTCAGTTTCTGCAAATAGGTTTCATAAAAATCTTTTGGCAACTTATACTTCTCGATGTTGAGTGCAAAATTGGCAATCGTTTGCGGGCGCTCCAGGGAACGAGCGAAACTACCGGTCATAATATTCTTCACGGTTTGAAGCGTGCTGTCTGCAACCGGCTCATTCACCAGGCGCTCCATTTCAAAGAGAATCTCGGTCACTGCACTGTCTGTTACAGCGTTGCGAACACTTGCTCCCGCGCTGAAAGCACCAATAACCTCATCCGGCGAGATGCTTGAATATGCGCCATAGGTGTACGCTTTGTCCTCGCGCAGATTTTGCATGAGGCGCGTTTGAAAACCGCTTCCACCCAATACATTGTTCAACACACTGGCTACGATAGCGTCTTGTGTTCCGGGCATCAGGTTGATTGGATACGTTACATCAATTACGCTTTGCACTGCGCCGGCGAGTGGAACGAATGCAACCACATTGCCTTGTGGCTCCAATGGAGTGGTGTAGGACAATTCGCGAACTTTCTTCTGCTCCCAGCCACCGAAATGTTTGTTGGCTTGTGCTTGAGCTTGCTCAAAGGTGATATCGCCTACCACCACGAGGTACGCCACATTCGGACGGAAAAAATCGTGGTAATAATTGAACAAATCATCGGTAGTAATGGCCTTCAGTGAAGCCTCGGTCATCGTTTCACCATAGGGGTGATTGGCACCGTACTTCTTCACGTTTCCGATTTTATCGGACATCGAATTTGGATCCGTTTTTTCGTTGGTCAAATTCGACAGCTGCTGCTTGCGGCTCTTCTCGAGCTCTTCAGCAGGGAACGTTGGATTGAGCACCACATCGGCCATGAGCGTAAGGAAATCTTCTGAGTGCTTGGCTAGGCAGCTTCCAAAAACACCACCCGAAGAAGTGGAAAGGGATGCACCCATAAAGTCTACCGACTCATCGATTTGAGCTTTGGTGCGTGTCTTTGTTCCTGCCTTCATGAGCTCTCCGCTCAACATAGCATAACCGGCGCGGTCGCCTTCAAACAACGGATCAATATCGAGATTGATGTTGTAAGAAACTCGCGGCAACTTGTGGTTTTCAACCACCACCAATTTCAACCCATTAGGAAGAGTTGCCATTTGATATTGGCCAATTTGGATTTTAGGAGCAGGACCTGCTACCGGCACAATAGAGCGGTCGATTTTGCGTGATGAGTTACATGCAACCAAGGCAACCGCCAGAACAACTTGTATCGTGAAGAAGAACTTTTTCATCGTTCGTAATTTCTTAAGTGTGATTTTGAAAGAGTGTTTTTTAGTTTTCAGAGAGCTTAGGATCATTCAAGAAATAAAGCACTACTCGATTATCCTTGGTATAGAACTTCTTCGCAGCGTTCATCAAGTCTTGCTTCGTTACAGCGTAATACTTTTCAATTTCAGTATTGATCAGGTTAGCATCGCCGAAGTACATATGGTAGTTCGCCAAACTCTCTGCGATACCGGCAACCGAACCGTTGCGCGATACGAAGTCGTTCTCAACCTGATTGCGGAGTTTCTGAAATTCCTTATCGGTTACCATCTCCACCTTCACGCGCTCAAACTCATCGTTCATGGCTTCTTCTACCTTCACTGCATCGATGCCCATATTGGCAAGGCTGTAGGCAAGGGTAAGTCCGGGGTGTTCTGTATTGTAGGTGAATGCACCGGAAAAAAGTGCCACTTGCTTTTCATCTACGAGAGACTTATTCAAGCGTGAGCTCTCTCCTTGAGAAAGCAATTGATTCAACATATCAATAGCATAATACTCAGGTGTTCCTTGAGCCGGAATGTGGTATGCTTGAACCACCATAGGAAGTTGATCCTTGCCCCACACGGTGTCGCGCACTTCACCTTTGTTGAGCGGTTCAACTTGCGAAGGGCGAGGAACCTCACCTATTCCGCGGGGAATAGAAGCGAAGTACTTCTCAATCAACTTTTTGGTAGCTGCCACATCGATATCGCCTGCGATACTGAGAACCGCATTATTCGGAACATAAAAGGTCTTGTAAAAATTCTTGAAATCCTGCTCTTGCGCAGCGTTCAAATCTTCCATGCTTCCGATGGGGGGCCAGCTGTATGGATGCACATCAAACGCATGATCCAACGTTTCCTGAAACAGTGTACCGTATGGCTGGTTATCCACGCGCTGGCGCTTTTCTTCCTTTACTACCTCGCGTTGAGTTTCAATACCCACCAATTCAACTTTGGCGTGAAGCATACGCTCGCTTTCTAGCCACAAGCCGAGCTCCAATTGATTGCTGGGGAGCAACTCGTAGTAAAACGTACGGTCTTGAGATGTATTCGCATTCAGCGCACCACCAGCATTTTCGACATACTTCGCATACTGGCCGCGACCGATATTTTCAGAGCCTTCGAATAGCAAGTGCTCAAAAAAGTGAGCCATCCCTGAGCGGCCTACCGTTTCGTTCTTGGAACCCACGTGATACATCACGGTTACAGCTGTAATGGGTGTGCTGTGATCTTCGTGGAGTATTACATGCAAACCGTTGTCGAGGTTATACTCCTCAAAACGTATGTTTTGGGCATTGATACTTGCCGACAAAGCCATGGCAATGGCGAATGGAAAAGCAGATTTGAATTTCATTTTCAAAATATTGTGGCGGCCAAATTAGGACAAAGTGACCATTGCAAAACGATTGGTTAATGAATGGTTGAATACTTCAGATTCGATAAACCGGGAAGGATTCAAAGCCGCGATGATTTTTTCTTGGGTGGCATTCCCGTTCTACCTTGCGCCATCAAAACGAACTTATGAGCATTCTTGACACCTCTAGGACTATTACCTGCAGCGAAGCCGTTGCCTTTGTTGCTTCCGGGCAGCATTTGACTATTTCGGAAGAGGC
>JBKCGW010000116.1:0-2596 GCA_046303175.1 Flavobacteriales bacterium | reverse complement strand
GCTTTGTTCTGAATGATCTGTTCGAGTCTTCCCGTTTGTGTGGCGCCTGGCAATACGTTGTTGACCGTAATGTTGAAACGCCCGAGTTCCATAGCAAGTGTCTTCGACCAGCTGGCCACTGCTCCGCGTATGGTGTTGCTCACACCCAGGTTGGGTAGCGGTTGTTTTACGGATGTGCTAATCACGTTGATGATGCGTCCGTAGCCGGCTTGCTTCATGCCCGGCACGAGCGCTTGCGCAAGCAGTTGGTTGCAGATAAGGTGCGCATTGAACGCCATGCGAAACGCTTCAACCGATGCCTCGATGGCAGGCCCGGGATTGGGTCCGCCTGTGTTGTTGACCAGTATGTGCGCCGTGTTTTTTTCCGCGAATGCGTTGATGACACTTTCTACTTGCTGTGGGTGCGAAAAATCGGCCACCAGGTATTGGTGCACCTGAGCTTTCGGCGCAGGCAATTGTGCAATGCATGCTTTCAATTTTTCTTCGTCGCGCGCCACCAATACGATGGATGCTCCAAGTGAAGCCATTTCGAGTGCTGTAGCCCAGCCAATGCCTTGTGTCGATCCGCAAACGACGGCGGTTTTTCCTGTGAGGTCGAGGTTCATGTTGTAAAAATAAGGGGTAATCCGAGAAGGGTAAGGGTAAAGGGGTAAGGGGTAATCGGAGAAGGGGTAAGGTTATGCGCCAACCATCTGTATTATCCCTTATCCCTTATCCCTTACCCCTTACCCCTTTTATGAGATGTTACTCCAATCCGTCTTTTTCTGCTTAATCTTCTTCACTGTCTCTACGATGATTCTGTTCTTGGACTGTTCCATGTTGGGGTCTTCGTCGAGGATTTCGAGGGCGAGTTCGCGCGCGGCGGAAAGCATCACTTGGTCTTTGGCTAAGTCGGCAATTTTGAGATCGAGCAAGCCACTTTGCTGCGTGCCAGATAAGTCCCCAGGGCCGCGCAGTTGCAAGTCGACTTCGGCAATTTCAAAACCGTCGTTGGTGCGCACCATCGTGTCCAATCGGGTGCGACTGTCTTTGCTGATTTTTACACCGGTCATGAGGATGCAATAGCTCTGCTCAGCGCCACGTCCCACGCGCCCTCGGAGCTGGTGCAACTGCGATAATCCAAAACGTTCGGCACTTTCGATAACCATCACCGACGCGTTGGGCACGTTCACTCCCACTTCAATCACGGTAGTTGCTACAAGAATTTGTGTTTTCCGTTGAATGAAGTTTTGCATTTCGTAATCGCGCGCTTCACTTTTCATTTGACCGTGCACGATGCTCACATGATACTGTGGCATGGGAAAGCGCCGCACGATGGATTCATACCCATCGTTGAGGTCTTTGTAGTCCATAGCCTCGCTTTCTGCAATGAGCGGATACACGACATACACCTGACGACCTTTTTGAATTTCATTTTCCATGAACTGAAAAACTTCCAGTCGCTTGGCGTCGGTTTTCCATTCTGTTTTGATTGGCTTTCTCCCGGGCGGCAATTCATCGATCACACTGATATCGAGATCGCCATAGAGCGTCATGGCCAGCGTGCGAGGAATAGGCGTTGCGGTCATAACAATCACGTGCGGCGGCAGGGCGGCTTTTTTCCAGAGCGAGGCTCGCTGCGCAACACCGAAGCGATGTTGTTCATCGATGATGCAAAGGCCCAGGTTGATGAACTGCACGGTGGGTTCAATGAGTGCGTGCGTGCCGATGATGAAGGATAGCTCGCCCGATTCAAGACGTGCGAATATTTTCTTTCGTTCCGATTTTGGAGTGGATCCCGTGAGCAGCGCAACTTCAACACCGGTGGGTTTCAACAACTCGCCGATGGAGGCGAAATGTTGTAGCGCCAAAATTTCGGTGGGTACCATGAGGCATGCTTGGTAACCATTGTCGATGGCGAGCAACGCGGCCAGCAATGCCACAATTGTTTTTCCGCTTCCTACGTCGCCCTGTATGAGGCGATTCATGTGATGCCCGCGTGCAACATCGGCGCGAATTTCTTTCATCACACGTTTCTGCGCACCTGTGAGTTCGAAGGGCAAATGATGATGGTAGAAGTTGTTGAACAGCTCTCCCACTTTTTCGAAAACGACTCCTCGCTCGTGCTGTGTGTTTGCGAGCTTCTGCTTGCCGAGTTGAATTTGAATGTAGAAGAGTTCTTCAAATTTCAGCCTTCGTCTTGCAGCTTCAAGAAGAGCGACATTCGAGGGAACATGCACTTGAGCGATGGCATCGGCGCGCGGCATGAGCTTGAAACGACTGACGATGTATTCGGGTAGGTTTTCCGGTATAGCAGGTTTGCTCTCTTCGATGAGCAGTCGCGTGAGTTTCGCGATGCCGTTACTGTGCAAACCCTTGGCGGAACATTTTTGCGTGGTGTTGTATACAGGCTTCAGTTCGCTTCCTTGCGTGATGCGCGCATCATCGAGTAGTTCAAGTTCGGGGTGAGTGATGTTATAGCGGCCTTTGAATTCGGTGGGGCGGCCATAGAGAACGTAACGCTGGTTGAGCTTCAAACTTTGCGATAGCCACTTGAGCGCTTTGAACCACACGAGTTCGATATCGCCACTTTCGTCGCGGAAAATGGCGGTAAGAC
>JBKCGW010000115.1:0-2709 GCA_046303175.1 Flavobacteriales bacterium | reverse complement strand
GCTCAGAGGTGGTTTGAGAAACAGGCACCAACGGAAGACGCAGGTAGTGCTCACAAATGTCGAGATGCGAAAGCACTTCTTTTACACCGGCCGGATTGCCTTCCACAAACATCAGTTGGGTGATTTCGAGAAGACGATAATGAAATGTGCGAGCATCGTGTAATTCTGCTTTCAAGGCATGATGCACCATGGCACCAAACTCTGTGGGGAATGCATTGCCTACAACCGATATTACGCCGTCGGCTCCTGCTGCGATAAGTGGAAGTGTGATTGCATCATCGCCGCTTATAACTAGGAAGTCTTTCTTGCGATCTTTGATGATCGACATTACTTGCTCTACGTTGCCGCTGGCCTCTTTTATTCCAATAACGTTTTTACAATCGAACGCTATGCGCAAGGTTGTTTCCGCAAGCATGTTGCTTCCTGTGCGTCCCGGTACATTGTAAAGAATGATGGGTAGCTTGGAATGTTCGCTCACTGCTTTGAAGTGTTCAAACAAACCATTCTGTGTTGGCTTGTTGTAGTAAGGTGAAACCGAGAGAATGGCGCTGATACCCGCGGTGTCCATGCGGTCGAGTTGCAAACACAACTCATGGGTGTTGTTGCCTCCCATACCAAGCACAACAGGCTTGCGACCTGCGTTGGTAGCCAAAATCGTGTCGAGAACCAACTTCTTGTCTTCCTTGTCGAGAACGGGAGTTTCGCCCGTAGTGCCCATCACAACCAAGTAGTCTGCACCATTTTCAACCAAATGATTGGTCAGTGTTTTCAGTGCTTCTACGTCTATCGTAAGGTCTTTCTTGAAAGGAGTAACCATGGCTACTCCCAATCCTTTCAGCGTATTCATCTATTTAATTTTCGGATTGCTTAGGTATGCATTGAGTTGAACGATGTATTTGTCTACACCGAATTGATTGCCCATGTTGAGGATGAAGTCACAGTTGCGTGCAGCCCTGCTGCCCAATGCGCCAACCTTCATGCTGGCTTTGCTTTCTTTGAGAACGTAGTTGAGTGGCAGTGTATTTCCTCCGCTGAAATCGATGAGAATATCGTAGTCTTCTTCCAGAAAATTTTTCACTCCGCTTACCGGTTTTAAATACCAATTGAGGTTGCTGCGCGAGAAAAAATCTGACTCCAACTTGTGCTGCTGCCAGATCGGGATTTTCTTATCGGGCTGATCCACAAACCCCATCATCATAACCGATTTGATATTGAAATTCTCCTTGAGGTATTTGGCGTATTTCTTCAGCGATTTAAAAAACTCTTCATCGCTGTCGAGGTAAATAAATGCCACGCGCTCTGCAGAGTGGAAGTTGCATCCTTTACGCAGCCTGAGCGGCTCAGGCTCCTGATGGAAGAGACGAACGCCGAGGGTTTTTTTCAGTCGTTGCATGGCGTAAAATTACGAATTAATAATTACGGATTACGGATTATGAGTGACGGATAATCCGTAATCCGTAATCCGTCATTCGTAATTAAGCTTCCCTTACCCGTTACGCTTTTTAAACGCATAATATACCACCACTCCCACCGGTATCACAGCCAATCCGGCGTAGTACTCGGCTTTGTCGGCGAGTGCATTCTTGAAAATAAACCAGCCGATGACAGCGATGAAAAGCAACGGAAGAATAGGGTAGAAGGGCACTTTGAATGGAGCTTCTTCGTGCGCATATTTTTTTCGCACAATGAAAATCCCGATGCAGGCTGTGAGCAAGAACAACCATTCAACGAACGTCACATACTCGATGATGCTGCTGAACGACCCCCACAGATACACAAGAATCATAGCCCAAGCTGATTGCAAAATGATAGCATTCACAGGCACTCCGAAACGTGGGTCTTTCTTGGCAAACGCGGAGAAGAAAAGTCCTTCGCTCGCCATTTGGTTGAAGATGCGAGGGGTTGAAAGAATGTACAAGCCGGCGCAAGCGAATACGGACAGTGCAATGAGAGCGGGCATGAGGTAGCTCGCTGCAGGCATGATTACATTCATTACTTCTACCGCCACTACTTTAGGGTTGGATGAATCGCTGAACGATGCAATGGTGTCGTGATTAATCACTTTGAAATAACCCATGTTGCAAAGCACGTAGGTAAGGGTAACCGCGCCCGTGCCTAGAATCATGGCAAGTGGAATGTTGCGTTTGGGGTTGATGGCATCGCCCGAAACGAAACTCGCATAGTGCCATCCGGTATACGACCACAAGACACCTACAAATGCACCTGCTAGATTGTCGGCAGGGGGAGTTACAGTCGAAGCGCTTGCAACGGCTTCAGCAGCGAACAAAGCTTTGTCGCCCAGCATAAGCGCAAGCAAGAGCAACGCATAAATACCAACGATTTTCAATACGGTACCAACGTTGGCAAACCATTCACTCAGTTTTATTCCAAACGTATTGAAGAGCGTAAGAACAACGATGGAGGCCATCGCCACATACTTTTCTCCACCTTCGGGAATGTGAATGAAATAACCAAGATTTTCGGCGAATACCGTGCACAGTGCTGCTATGGTGCCGCTGCTGATTACCGTGAGCAAACACCAACCGTAAAGGAATCCGGGCAATGTTACATATGCTTTGTTGAGGTAAGTGTACACACCACCGGCATTTGAAAATCGAGATCCCAATTCAGCAAATACCAGTGCCCCCAGCAACGAAACAACACCACCGAGTATCCACAGCAAGATGATGGTTTGGTTGTCGCCTACTT
>JBKCGW010000114.1:0-6231 GCA_046303175.1 Flavobacteriales bacterium | reverse complement strand
CGCCGCACGTTTAACGGGGTCGTTGCCTGCGTCTTCCAGCAGGAGCGATGTTTTGAACGAAATGAAGTCGCGCGCATGCGTTGATATGAACGTCTGAATTTCTTCAGAGCTGTGCTTGCGAGCAAAACTATCGGGGTCGTCACCATCGGGGAAAAGCAACACGCGCACATTCATGCCTTCCTTCAGAATCATGTCGATTCCGCGGAAGGATGCTTTTATACCGGCGCTATCACCATCATACAAAATGGTGATGTTGGGAGTATAGCGACGAATGAGTCGGATCTGTCCTTCGGTGAGCGATGTGCCGCTGCTCGCTACTACATTTTCAACGCCCGCTTGGTGCATGCTTACCACGTCGGTATAACCTTCCACGAGGTAACACATGTCGTGCTTCACAATGGCGTTCTTGGCGAGGTGTAAACCATAAAGCACATTGCTCTTCACATACAATTCGCTCTCGGGAGAGTTAAAGTATTTGGCAATGTCTTTTTCTGCCTTGAGGGTGCGCCCTCCAAATGCAATGACTTTCCCGCTGATGTTGTGAATGGGAAACATCACACGTCCGCGGAAAAAGTCGTACACCTTTCCATCGCGCTCACGTGTGAGACCGGCTTTCACCAAATAGGGTAGCTGATATTGTTGTGCGAGAGCTGCCTGAGTCATGGCGTCCCACTTATCCGGACAATATCCAAGATTGAACTTGCGAATGATATCGTCGCGAAAACCGCGCTCCTGAAAATAGGAGAGACCGATAGCGCGGCCTTCCTCACCTTCGTGAAGCTGCTCTTGGAAATAGCGTGCTGCAAATTCGGTTACTACACTGAGTTGTTCTCGTTCGCTTTTTTCCTGTATCTGCTCTTCGCTTTGCTGGTCTTCTTCAATGGCGATTTGGTACTTGGCTGCCAGCCAGCGCAAGGCTTCCGGGTAGCTTAGTTTCTCATGCTGCATGAGGAAGTCGACCACATTACCGCCTTTGCCCGAGGAGAAGTCTTTGTAGATGCCTTTTGCGGGAACGACAAAGAAGGAAGGCGTCTTTTCGTTGGCAAAAGGCGATAGCCCTTTGTAGGCCGATCCACTGCGCTTCAAATGCACAAAATCGCCAATCACTTCTTCAATGATGGCGGCCTGGTAAATTTGGTCGATGGTGGAGCGACTAATCATGAGGGCGAATCCGGAATTTTCGGGGACGTAAATTTAAACAAACGCATATTGCCTTGGTTGAGGCTTTTTTTGGTTGTTATGGGGATTTTTCTTTATTTAGTATGTACTCGACAAAATCACCTTTATGCCATTTACTACTACAGAGTCAGCCATTCAGGCTATCATCGAATATTTTTCGCAGCCGCCCATTAATTTATCTGCCGATGACGTTCTTTTCGATGCGATGCGAAAGGACTCGACCATCATTCATATTGAAACAGGTCATGTGCTATGTCGGTTGGGTGAACGCGCAGGTGATTTTTGGTGGCTTTTACAAGGGGAGATTGAGGCTACGATTCCGGATGATGAAGGACGTCCAATTACGGTGGGTCATGTCGCGTCAGGCAATTTATTGGGAGAATCTTCTCTGTTCAGAGGAGAAGAGGCTTTTCGTAACGCTACACTGACCGCTACGACACCTGCCGTGCTGTTGCAAGTGCCCATGCTTGGGCATGTAAAGAAGGCCTTGGTGAAGTCACGAATTACGAAGTACTTTGAAGAAGTGCAGCGCGAGCGCTTGCGTGAACAGTTCACCAGGTTTGTTAAAGACGAAGGTATGCGCCTGGCACAGGATAATGGTTTCGGCAAGATGACATTGAGGGAAGATGAAATCCTAACACTTGATGAGGAACCACAATTTCATTTTATCGTTTCCGGCGAATTTACACGCGTCAAGGAAGAGGGTGAAACATTGGAAGTACTCGATGTCGAAGACGCACAGTCGGCACGTAGCTTATGGTCTGCGCTTAAAGGCCAGCCTATAGACTATTCGCTTGTTGCAAATCGTTTGTCGGAAATCATCGTTGTCCCCGCTAACGAATTCCAGCAACTTGTTAATCGCTCACCTAGAGGGCATCGTATTCGCGCTGCAATGAATCATCTGCAGAACTTGCCTCGATTGGCGGAGGGCCTTAAGCCTTCTTTTAACCCATTTACCTGGAAGACCTTACTCTTCTTACCTCAGTTTGCCTTTGAAAAGGCATGGCAGATGGATGCGGATTGCTTTATTGTGGATTTTCAAGACGCAGTTCCGTTGCCCGTGAAAGCAGCGGTTCGCGAAGGTTTGAAAACGGCACTCAGCAAAGGGGAATTGGGCGACAGGCCCATTGTGGTCAGGATTAATGAGAATGCCATACCGGAGGAACAACGGCTGGATTTGGATACGGTAGTCGGATTGTCGGGTGTTACGGCATTGATGCCTACAATGACGGAACGTGCCGAAGAGTTGGATGCCCTGCATCACGAGTTACTGCGCAGGGAGCGTTTGTTGGGTTTGAAAGAGGGGAGTACGAAATTGCTACCATTGATCGAAACGCCCGGTGCGGTTCTGCGCGTTGATACTATCGCTCAATCAGGCGGAGGTCGGATAATCGGTATTTTTCTAGGGCATGGAGATTTGTTTCGCTTAACCGGTGCGGTGCCACACGGAATGACAACCATGGATTATCCGCGCAACGCGGTGCTATTTGCGGCAAGAGCCAATGGTATTGCAGCGTTTGACACACCCTACACCAAAGTGTCGGATGTAATTGGTCTCGAGCGAGAAGCCCGTGAAGCGAAGCGACATGGTTTCGATGGTAAGGCGTGCATACACCGGCATCAACTTGCGGTGGTAAAGCGTTGTATGCTGCCATCGGCCGACGAAATAGCATGGGCGGGCAGAGTTGAACAGGCGCGAAAGGAAGGCCTGCTCGATACGCTTGCCAAGAAATTGAATGAACAGGGTAAAAAGGAAAAAGCGAATCGACAGACAGATGGTATGGCACTCGTTGACGGACAGTTGGTGGGACCTCCGCACATCAAAGCTGCACAGCGCATTTTGAATATTACTACCGGTCGCGATTTGCCTGCTGCTGGAAGAAAAGGTCGCGCAGTTCATCATCGCTCCGATGCAGAGATAAAGCCTGGAGCAGTTATAGGAAACCCTTATGAATTGACTATCACCGAGGGTATGCTGGATTTATGGTTGCAATCATTCTACACGCATAATCCTGCACATACGAGCAATGTTTTTTCGCAAGAGATCAACGGAAAAAGTGATGGTCTCATGCCCGTACCGTTCATGATGGCGCTTTACCTCTGCGTTTCCATGTCGGATACCCATGGAGCGATTTATCACTTAGGTTTTCGCAATGCACACATGGTCAGTCCAATCCATACAGGAGATACCGTGCGACAAAAAATTACCATTTTAAGTGTTCGAAATACGGCAGACGGCAAGCGTTCGGTTGTGACAACCTTGCGCGAATTGGTGAATGTTGAATCGGACGAGGTTGTTTTCAGAACGGAGAAAATGGAGTTGTATGCTGCACAGCCTGCTAACTTCGGCTCGCGAGAGTCAGTGCCCGATTACACAGCTACTTTGAAGGACGAGAATTGTTTTCGCGATAGAGCGGTGAGTGGTTGGCTGAAGGCCAGAAGCTTGCGTTTAAGTTGGTCGGGTTACACAGGATCGCGTCTCCAAGTGAATAAAGAGGAAGTCTTATTACACTCCTTCGCACGCCCTTTAGGAGTTAGTGCGAACCTTGCTTTGTCAACCCGATTTCTGGTCACGCACCCGATTCATCTCGATCATCGAGTGTATGATCAAGGAGAGGGACTGGGTGTTGTGGTCAGTGGTGGTTTGGTAATTTCACTCATTCTGGGCGCGGCATCGAGGGATTTTAGTCACGTTGTGTGGGAAGAATTAATTGCCGCCAACAACGTGCGCACGGTTTCACCCAACGAAACTGTGGGCGCATTTTCAGTCATTATTGATCAGCAACCTTATCCTGGAAATGAATCATTGGAGGTATTGGTAGTGAAGACCATTGGCGTGAAGAATATTTCACCGACAATAGATATGAGCGAATTAGTCATTCCGGATGCCCTGTTGAAACCGTTGGTGGGCGGTGGAAGCAAGTATGATGATTTATGCAAGGCGTTTCACATTCCGGCATTGGAGGGAAAAGTTGTCGGAGAGGTACTGCGAAGAATTGTGCGCGAGATTCCGCGATAGTTCAATCGCGAAGTGCTGCTGCGATTTGATTGGTCAACTCCACGAAAGCCTCAACTCCCAATTGCTCCGGACGTTTATCCCAGAGCGCAGAAGTCGTTTCAACCTTCCCCTGCAACATGCTCTTGAGCGAGTTGCGGAGTGTTTTTCTTCGCTGGTTGAACGAAGTTTTGACCACTTGCTTGAAGAGCTTTTCGTCGCAACCGAGTGTGTGTCCAAATTTTCTGCGCATGCGAATCACGCCGCTCTTCACTTTGGGCGGAGGTATGAATTCATTCTCATCTACCGTGAACAGGTATTCGATATCGTAGTATGCCTGAGCCAAAACGGAAATGATACCGTAGTCTTTATTGCCCGGTCCGCTGGCAAAACGCTGCGCTACTTCACGCTGAAACATCCCCACCAATTCAGGCACTTGATCCATATGATCGAGTACTTTGAAAACGATCTGAGATGAAATGTTGTAAGGGAAATTTCCTACTACCGCCACCGGCTCACTGAACATTTTTTCCAGTGGCATACGCAAAAAATCCTGCTCATGAATGCGCCCTCGCAATTCTCCGAAATGGATGTTGAGGTAGTCCACGCTTTCACGGTCGATTTCTACTACATGCGTTTCAAACTCTTTCCGCTGCAACAAGTAAGTTGTGAGCGCTCCCATCCCCGGACCAATCTCAAGTACTTTTTTGTAATCACCGTGCAGTGTTATTGCTTCAGCAATGCGCTGACATATTTCGGTGTTCTTGAGAAAGTGTTGCCCGAGGGCTTTTTTGGGTTTAACGTTCATGTGTAGGAAAGTGCGCGAAAGATATAGCCTTCATGCGTCAAAAACTCGAGACTTCCTTCCAGTGCGTAAAGCATGTTGTTGCGTGCTTTCACACTATCATGAAATACCACGATGCTGCCGGAGGTAACATGTTTCACAACATGCTCCAAGCATTGCTCCGGTTTTTTGGTTGTGTCGAAGTCGGCGCTGAGCACGTCCCACATGACCAGTGTAAATTGCTTTTTGAGTGCGTTGACTTGAGCGGGTGAGATTCGTCCATAAGGCGGTCGAAACAGATTCGACGCAAGGTGTTTTTTTGCTTCTACAACATTTCGTAAATAAGCCATGGTAGCGGTCTTCCAGCCATCAGGATGATTGTATGTGTGATTTCCAATGGTATGACCTTCCTGAATAATTCGCATCATGATTTCAGGGTGAGCCTCTGCGTTTTTCCCCAAACAAAAAAAGGTAGCTTTGGCGTTGTAACGCGCAAGGATGTCGAGGGCTGCTTGGGTTACTTCGGGTGTGGGTCCGTCGTCGAAGGTGAAATAAACTTCTTTGTTGCTGCTGTCAACATGCCATAGAAAGTCTTTGGCAAGCGGCTTCAGTAGTTCGGGTGTTTTAACGAGGTACATCAGTCGAGCGGGTGTGCGAGTACACAAGAGGTTTTTCCGCTTATCACCTTTCCATCGCTGTTGAATGCTTCAAACATCACCACGTAAATTCCAATGGGTGCTTTTACTCCATCATCATCAATGCCATCCCACGAAATGCGTGCTTCATTGCCCAACAACATGTTTTGCATCAAATGACGAACGGGTCTTCCTTCGGCATTGTAGATGTGAAGATTGCCCACGAAGCCGGCTTCTTCCATCAGTACGGAGAAAGACACCACATCGTTGTATCCGTCGTTGTCCGGTGAGAAAATTTCGGGCTCTACTGCAATCGTGGTTGTTGCCGCTCCGCTTTGTACAGCTTGTGAGTTCACAATCCCGGGCGTTGCGAATCCTGCGCTCTCTGCGGCGCTATGCCAGTTGGTCACATCGTCGCTGGGTCGGTTGTAATCGATGCGCTCCAATGAAACGCCATCGGTAGCATTCAACAATGGAAAATGCAAATCGGCGGTGTATGCAAACTGATCGCATACTTCGCCATTCGGCAAGAGAAGGTAAGCAACATCGTCCGATGAAAAATCGGACATGCCTTCTACCTTCCACACGGCCGTGCGATTGGTGTTTGCATAGAAGGAAGGCAATTCGCGTCCGTCGCG
>JBKCGW010000113.1:0-2722 GCA_046303175.1 Flavobacteriales bacterium | reverse complement strand
TCTTCGGCCACAATCATGTTGGCTTGGGTAGCACAATCGGCGCAAATGTGTCCGCTGATACCTGCAATGAGGATGCTTACTTCACTTTTCTTGCGACCGCAGAATGAGCAGCTGATTTCTTTCATGGGGTAAAGATAATGGCGAGGGAACTAATGGAGAAAAGAGAATGGAGAATGGAGAATGGAGAATGGAGAATGGAGAACTGCAGCGCAACAGCCTCATTCCTCATTCTTCATTCTCCCAATTTAACGATGGTCCTCGGCGTAAAGTCATCACGCCCACCCCTCTCCCTTCTGCAGCTTCACATCATTGACGAACTGCTTGATCTTCTGCTCATCTTGCTTTTTGCAGACCAGCAGAATATCATCGGTATCAACCACGATATAGCCGTTCAGACCGTGCAACACGGCGAGCTTGCCTTCGGGTACGTTCACCACGTTGTCGGCGCAGTTGTAGAGGACTACGTTCTTGCCCACTACGCCATTTTCGTGGGCGTCTTGCGCGAGGTGCGTATGCAACGACCCCCAAGTGCCAAGGTCGCTCCAGCCAAAATCACTGAGTACCACATTCACGTTGCGGGCCTTTCCATGATACCGTAATCGATAGAAATATTCTCGCACGCCGGATAGATGCGATCGATAAACGCCTTTTCCTGCGGTGTGCCATACAGTCCTTGTCCTTCAGCAAAGGATCGATACATCTCGGGCAGGTGAATTTCAAATGCGTTCATGATGGCATTCATCGACCAGATGAAGATGCCGGAATTCCAATAGAAATCGCCACTTTCGAGAAAGTCCTTGGCCAACTCCAGGCTTGGCTTTTCGGTAAACGTTTTCACGCGCTTCACCGTTTCGTGGAATGCATTCTTTTCGTCGGCCCATTGGATGTAGCCGTATCCGGTATCAGGGCGTGTTGGCTTGATACCGAGCGTAACGAGGTTACCGCTTTCATGCGCCTGACGGATGCTGGTGCGAATGGTATCGAGGAACTCTTCGTTTTTCAGAATGAGGTGATCGCTCGGCGCAACGATGATGTTGGCATCGGGCTCACGCTCGGCAATCCAGAAGGCAGCGTATGCCACACAAGGTGCCGTGTTGCGCATGTTGGGCTCACAAAGCACTTGCTCGGGCTTCAGGTCGGGAAGTTGTTCGAGTACCAAATGCTTGTAACGCTCGTTGGTAACGACCAATATATTTTCCTTGGGACAAATCGGCAAGAAGCGATCGTACGTCATTTGAATGAGCGTACGACCCACACCGAGGATGTCGTGAAATTGCTTGGGAAACGACGTGCGACTCATGGGCCAAAAGCGGCTTCCGATGCCACCCGCCATGATGACACAATAATTCTTGTTGTTCATGATTTTCCTTTTGCCCTTGATGGTTGGAAATCAAGGGGGCGCAAAAATAGGCAGAAAATCAGGATTGAAGGTTGAAGGTTGAAGCTTGAACGTTACCTTCTGCAACTTGCAACCTTCAACCTTCAACTTTCAACTTCACTAACGCCGATCGCAGACTCTCAATCGAGGCATGCACATCGGCCACCGTTGCCGTGCCTATCGACAAACGATACCAAACACTCTCTTTCGACGCACCGAATGCGCTGAACGGTACTACGGCGAGCTTGGCTTCGTTGAGCAAGTATTGCGTAATCTGTGGTGTCGACTCGATAAGGGTACCATCGGGTGTTGTTTTGCCCTTCAAGTCAAACTTTACGGTGAGGTAAATCGCAGCCATCGGTGCAATAGCATCTACCGAAAATCCTTCCGACTTAAGCTGCTGAATACCTTGATAGAAACCATCCAGGCGCTGCACCACTTCCGACTTGAAGGAAGTCAAAAAGCTTTCAACCGCTGCTGTATTATCCAAGTACTTCGCACTGGCCACCTGCTCGGCCTTGGGAGCCCAAGCACCTACGTGACCGAGTATGCTCTTCATTTTATCAATCACCTTACGCGGCCCGAAAGCCCAGCCCACGCGAACACCGGTAGCGGCAAGACTCTTCGAAATTCCGTCTACGAAAATGGTAACCGGGCGCAGCTCCGGACGCAAACTCACGGGGTCATAATGCTTCGCATCGCCATGGCAGAGGACTGCGTAAATCTGATCGTACATCAGATACAAGGGCTTTTGATCAGGCGAGCGGCGCTTGTTTTCTTCTACTACCAAATCACAGATTTCCTCTAGCTGTTGCTTGGAGAATACTGTTCCAGTTGGGTTGAGGGGTGAGCACAACGCCAGTAGAGTTGCATCGGCCAGATAAGGCTTCAGCTCGGCCGCCGTTGGCAAGAAGTTGTTTTCGGCCTGAGCTTCTACAAACACTTGCTTGGCGTGTGAAAGGTGCGTGTAGTGGTTGTTGTTCCAGCTAGGCACCGGAAACACCACCTTGTCGCCGGGATCGACTACCGCTTGAAAAATGGCGTAGATGATAGGTCGAGCACCCCCTGCGATGAGAATTTCATCGGAAGCGTACTCGAGCGATTGCGTTTGTTGGATGAATCCTGCAACGACTTTGCGCAAATCGGCCATACCATCGGCCGGCGGATAATTCGTTTCATCGTTCATGTATGCATCCACAATGCCTTGCTTCAGCTCGGTCGGAATCGGAAAAATTTTCGGATCGAAATCACCAATCGTGAAATTGTAGATTTTCTCCCCTTTTGCCATCAGCTCGCGGATTTCGCCTGCCAGTTTGATGATTTCTGAGCCGATAAGATTCTCGG
>JBKCGW010000112.1:0-7689 GCA_046303175.1 Flavobacteriales bacterium | reverse complement strand
GATGTATTTAGTGCTGCAAGTATTGGGTCACAACTTGATACCCCTTGTATGCAAACCTTTCCATTATTATTAATTGATATTGGCTGGATTTGATTTCGCCAATTGTTTCTATAAACGCTGCAATTTGTAGTTATAAAACCGTTGAGCTGACCCACACGTGATGAGTTCTCGTCAATAATTCTCATCCAGTTGAATTCGAATAGACCTGATCCACATGGATTATTAGCAGTCTCAAACGTTAGAGTTAGTATAACTGTGCTATCGCAACCCGATGCGCTCTGAAGTGTTTGGATGTATTGGCCCGCAGATGTTAATTGCTCACCGAAAAAATCATATACTTCGCCTTCGTTCAAGGTTACGGAAATTTCGCTACTAACCGGCTCAAGCACATTGAGCGACAAAGAAATCATCACTGAATCGCAGCCTTGTGCATTCTGAAATAGAACTTGATTGTACACGCCGCTTTCGGTTAATTCCGTACCATTGAAATTATATGCTGCGCCGGCACAAATGCTTGCTTCTTCTTGAATCACTTGTAATTCGGGTGAAGAACGTTTATACACTTTTAAGCTGTCGTTGCTATAGGCAGTAATGTATTGTTCCGGAGCATCTTCATCTTGAAACAAGGTGCTCAACGTGAATGAATCGCTTTGCAGCAAATTGCTGTCGTCAGGGGTGTAGGTTCCATTTCCTGCTCCATACATGGTTCGGATGGTGCTGGGCGTAGAGGTCGAGAATATCATGATGTCTTGAACGCCATCTAGATTGTAATCGAAAGCTTGTCCCATCGCAAATCCTGTCGGAATGGTGATGTTGTCGAAACTGAAGTTGTTGGTGCCGTTCCAACGACCGAGTTTCACAGTTGAAGGACTGACACCGTTGAGCGACATTAAGATATCATTCGTTGTATTTGATTGAGGGTCGGATTGAATAGGAATACCACCGGCTGCGAGCGGTGCTGTATTGAAGTTGATAATGGGAGATTGAAATGTTCCGTTGCCGTTGCCTCGGTAATAGTACATACCGCGCAATCCATCGGCCCAACCATCTTTTACGGTTACCAAGAAGTCGGCATTGCCATCACCATCGAAATCGCGAGTGTAGGTACCGTATAGATCTCGGGGCCACAGAAAATCAGATGCTACAGCAAACTGTCGATTACCCAGATTTTTATAGGTTCTTCCCGGATTATTGGAGCCGGGTCCGAATGGCATACTGGTAGCAATTACGTCGAGAAGACCATCGCTGTCAAAGTCAATGTCTTGGCTTTGCATGCAATACGGATTGACAGGCAAGGGTAAGTTGGTGCTTAAGCCTGTATTATAATTGCTTCCGGTCGATCCTGTGTTCCAGAAAATCCTTATTTGATTATTGAGACACGTTGAACCTGTTATAGAATTGGAAAGCAGATCGGCATAACCATCGTTGTCAAAGTCCTTTACTGCTACTACGTTTCCAAACAGGGGAAGCTGCAATGAACCTGCAGGAGTAAATCCGACGCAGGTATTGATATAGAAGTGGGCAATGGTGCTATTGTCCTGTGTTATGAGGTCGGTAAGCTGGTCATTGTTGATGTCGGCAAACTGTCGGAAGTTTTCACCGTTGCTCCTAAAAATCGAATAATGATCTTGGAAATTTCCATTGCAATTTTGTGCTAGTAAGGAATTACCAAGCGCACAGAGAAACATAAAGAATAGATAGGGTTTCATTTGTCTTTGGTTTTGGATTAAACAATACGATTCCAGATCTGATTGAACCAAGCAGTTCTAATCAGTTAATTAAATAGTATAATTCAACACGCAGTTTGAATCTAGCGTCGGATCTCGGGTATTGAATTAAATCGATTCGTAAAGAATAGATAAAAAAGAAAGGTAGATGAAGTGGTTTTAGTTACGTTGATTTCTTAAAAAAGATCCTTTGGTGGTTAATTAATGGTAAGACGAAATGTGGTAAAATGGGTTGCATGTTAATACGTAATTAGCCGTGTGTTCCGGCATGCGTATTTCTTCTGAATGCATTTGCAGCCTTCGCAGGGAAAGGCCTAATTTGGTTAATGGCAAAGAAGTAAAGCATGGTATCTGTTGATGTTTAGGTTTATTCGAGACTCAGGTTGCTTTGGTGACTACAAGATCCCCATAGCACTAATCTTGAATGTGAGTCAAAGGTGTATGAGTTGTGTTCCGATTATGCAATCAAATGAGCATTCGGTATGATTCAATGAGTTTTCGTAAATTGATTCGCACAGCCCAAACGAATTCTCACAAAACAAGCCCGAATCATAGTGTGAGACTTCGCGCGCTCACACACCAGACGCCACTAAGAGAAAAGAACGTTTCTTAATTCCCCAACCTTGTACACATTTTTGATTTTATTTTAAAAAAGTTAACAGCACCTGTTAACATCACGAAAGAAAATTCAAAATTGTATACAAGATTTTTTTCGGCAAATCGAGCAGAATCAGCAAAGGTCTTTGGCTACGCGAGTAAACAGCGTGCCTTCCCTTAATGAAAAGGCGAATGGAGAATGAAGAATGAAGAACCGTCGCTCCTCAGTTCTCCATTCTCCATTCTCCTGGGCAGCATTCATTCGTCACTCGCCATTCTCCATTCTCCATTCTCCTGGGCAGCATTCATTCGTCATTCGTCACTCGCCATTCGCCATTCGCCACTAGCCCCTCGCCACTCACGCCTTCGCTTTCCGCAGCTCAATAAGCGTCACCTCGGGGGCCATGCCCACGCGGCCGGGAAAGGCCAAAAAGCCAAAGCCGCGGTTGATGTACAAATGCTGATTGCCTTCTGTATACAAGCCGCCCCAGCGCTTGTAACGCACCGAAACGGGACTGAGCTTGATGCCAAACTGAGGCAACTCTACGCCCATCTGTGCACCGTGGGTGTGCCCCGACAAGGTGAGGTGAATGTTGGTGCTGCCCAACACCTGCTCGGCCCAATGCGTAGGGTCGTGCGATAGCAATATCTTGAACTCGTCCTGCGACACGCCTTCCATCGTCTTCGCCAAATCGCCGTGCTGATGAAACCCAACACCCCAGTTTTCGCTGCCCAACAAACGAATGGTTTGCCCGTTGCGCTCCAACACTACATTCTCGTTGCGCAACAACTTGAAGCCGGCTTCTTCGTGAATCTGAAATAAGCGCTCCTGACTTTGACGCTTTAAATCGGGGCGATTGCCCATGGCATAATCGCCGTAGTCGTGATTGCCCAATATCGAAAACTTGCCATAGCGTGCCTGGATGCCGGCCAACCGATCCACCCACGGCTCGGCCTCGTTGGCGAAGTTGTTTACCATGTCGCCCGTGAAAAACACATAGTCGGCATCGAGCGAATTGATGAGGTCGAACCCTTGCTGCACTTCTTCAAAGGCTTCGTTGAAACTGCCCAGGTGCATGTCGCTGATCTGCACAATGCGCAACCCGTCGAATGCTTCGGGTAGGTCGGGAAACTCGATGGTCTCCGACAATACGCGGTACCCAAATTTGCCGCGCGTTACGCCATAAAGCATGCTGCCTGCCCATGCGGCGGCTACACCCAAACCCACCTGATTGAAAAACTGAATGCGGGTCATCTTTTCGTGGGGCTCGCTTTCCGGACGCGACATGATTTTCAGCGCCAGCCATTTCACACCGTTGGCGATATCGTTGAGCAGGTGGAAGGTGCCAAACAGCAACTTGGTGCTCACGGCTATGATGAAAAAGCCAACCGCAAAATTGAAAAGTGAATAGCTGCGCGAACCTTGCCACTCGTGTCTGCTGGTCCAGTTGAGCATCATAAAAACAATGGTGCCATAGGCGATTACCGTGGTCGACCAGAATGCGATGAGCGCGGCTTTGCGCCAAAATGGCTCCATACCGGCTGCCATCATACGCACTCCCTTGAAGGCGTAAATTTCAATTCCGGAAAACAGTAGCAATGTGATAATCAGCCGCACCATGAAGTTCTCTATTAGGGTGCAAAAGTAGGTGCTGCGTATGCCATGGGTGTGTGCGCAAGCATAAAACAATCGTTAATCGTGCTGACGGGTATCATGCGATTGGGATTTCGACACAAAGCGTCTTTCTTTTACTTTCGCTTCACTAAAACCGATTCCGTATGAAAAACATTTTCTTCTTTTTCTTTCTGCTATTGGCTCAGTGGGCTTTCGCACAAGAACAGTCGCGTGTGGTGGTAGTGCTTACCAATGGCAACGAATACATTGGTACTATTTCCAAGGATGACGGACGAGAGATTTACCTCATGACAGAAGGCATGGGGGGAATTTATCTGGCGAAGAATGAAATACGCAGCATCAAGCCCATCACCAGTGATAAGCAGGTGGTTGAAGGGGAGTTTCGTAACGAAGGTCCTTTTACCACGCGCTATGCGTTTACCACCAATGCGCTCAGCATCAACAAAGGCGAGAACTACGCCATGCTCAACCTCTACGGACCGGAAATACACATGGCTGTTACCAATCGACTGTCGATTGGCATCATGAGCAGTTGGATAGGTAGCCCGCTCATTCTCGCAGCCAAGTTCACGTTTCCTACCAAGAACCCCAACATCAATTTTTCCATTGGTAACCTGGCCGCTACTTCGGGGTATCTGCAAAGTTTTCGAGGCTATGGCAATTTGGGGTTTGCCAATGTGACCTTCGGCAATCGCCTCAACAATATAACATTTGCGGGTGGCTATTTTATGTATCGCGGTGGCGGGCAGGAGAATTACAACCAAGAAGTAGAACCCTTCATTGACAATAGCTATTACATATCGTCTTCAGTGCCCATGGGACTTCCTAAACCAGTTCATGGTCCAATGTTCTCGGTAGGTGGAATTGCACGCATTGGGGCGAAGGCCAGTTTTGTTTTTGATTCAATGCTGGGGCTTTTTCAACATAAAATGTACGAGGAGGTAACCACTACGATTGTACCCGATACTTACAATCCTGAATACATACCCGGAACGTATAGTCATGAAATCGTTGAAAAGACGTCCAATTCCAGCGCACTTTTCATTATGCCCGGTATGCGCTTCCAACGCGATGAGCGCAGAGCTTTCCAGTTCAACCTGGCGGGTATAGTGGTAAAGGATAGCGGCGACTCGTTTTCGGCTCCTTTTCCTATGTGCACGTGGTTTTATCGATTCTAATGGGCGCGTTGAATCTGAATTGTCGCGGGTATTAGCGGAGGTCGATTTGCTTTCCGACGTTGAGTGTTGCAAATTCGCGCCACTAATAAAAAAGCTGCGTGAACAAACAAGAAAAAATCGAAAGCTTCAATCCCAATTCGGCCGGATTGAAAGATGCCAATATCTACGGACTTCCTTTTACCAATGAGGAGTCAGACCTCGTCATAGTGCCTGTTCCATGGGAGGTAACCACGAGCTACGGCGCCGGAACGAGCGATGGCCCCGGCCACGTGCTCGAAGCGAGTTTTCAAGTAGATCTCTACCATCCCGAATTTCCTGCGTTGTGGAAGCGAGGCATTGGTATGCTCGATGTACCTGAAGATATGTTGTTGCGCAGTGCCGATTTAAAGCAAAAGGCTCGGCAAATCATTGAATGGTGGGAAGATGGGGTAGACGTTCCAAACCACGCAGAGGCCCAAGCGTTTCAGAAAGTAATTAACGAAGCATGCGAAGCCATGAATCAATGGGTGGAAAAACAGGTGTCTGCTCAGCTCGATGCCGGCAAGCTCGTGGGATTGCTCGGCGGCGATCATTCAACACCTCTCGGATATTTCAGAGCACAAGCCAAGCGCCACGATTCGTTTGGTATTCTTCATATCGACGCACACAAGGATTTGCGCATTGCATTCGAAGGCTTCACCTATTCGCACGCATCCATCATGTACAACGCACTTCAATTGCCGCAGATCACTTCACTCGTGCAGGTGGGCATTCGTGATTTTTGTGCGGAAGAGAAAGAGGTGGCCGATCAGCACAGCGACCGTGTGCATGTGTTTACCAATGCCCAACTGCAACGAGAGCGATACACCGGTAAAAACTGGATGCAGCAAGTCGATGAAATCATTGCTCGTCTGCCGCAGAAGGTCCACATCAGCTTTGATATCGACGGGTTGGATCCTACGTTGTGTCCCAACACGGGAACACCCGTGCCCGGCGGACTTTGGTTCGACGAGGCAACCTATCTTTTGTCTTCGTTGAAACGCCATGGCAAGACCATCATTGGTTTTGATTTGGTGGAAGTAGCGCCCGGAGCCGATGATTGGAACGGCAATGTAGGGGCGCGCATGCTGTGGCATTTGTGTGGCGTGCTTGCAAGCAATTAATCTAATTCAGCATGGAACGACTGATCGTATTTACAGGCGCCGGCATGAGCGCCGAAAGCGGTATTCCTACCTTTCGAGGTACGGATGGCTTGTGGGAGAATCACCGCGTGGAAGATGTGGCAACTCCTGAGGCCTGGGATAGCGATCCTGAATTGGTTACTGAGTTTTATAATCAGCGAAGAAAGCGTGTGCTCGAGGCAGCGCCGAATGCGGGTCATGCGCAAATTGCCCGATGGCAAGAACACTACGACGTTATGGTCGTGACGCAAAACATAGATGATTTGCATGAACGTGCAGGCAGCAAACAAGTCTTGCACTTGCACGGCGAGATTCGTAAGGCGCGCAGCACATCCCATCCGCACTTAGTGTACGACATCGAAGGATGGCAACTCACCGGTGCCGATGTGTGCGAGCAGGGTTCGCGGTTGCGTCCGCACATTGTTTGGTTTGGCGAAGATGTGCCCATGCTCGATGTTGCAGCTAGAATGATTGAGGAAGCCGACCTGTTCATCGTGGTAGGAACTTCGTTGCAGGTCTATCCGGCCGCGGCATTGGTGCATCATGCATGGAATGCGCGTAAAAAGATTATTGTGGATCCGCAAGCGCATGAATTGGCCGTTAAAGGCGAGTGGACGGTGGTAGCCAAAGGAGCAGGCGAAGGATTGGCCGAGGTGGATAAACTCTTCTTGCGTTGAATACACTGAATTGAATTACTTTCGCACCAAACCCTCTGCTACCTCGTGAAACCGAAGATCAATATTGCCATCGATGGATATTCCTCGTGCGGGAAAAGCACCATTGCAAAGGCAATTGCCCGTGAACTGAATTACATCTACATCGATTCGGGTGCCATGTATCGAGCAATGACGCTGTATGCGTTGCAGCACGGTTACATTTCACCGGAGGGCAAAGTGAACGAATCGGCACTCATTGCAGCGCTCGATTTAGTGATGATCAACTTCAAGTACAACACCGATACCTATCGCTACGAAACGTATTTGAACGGACAAAATGTTGAGCGTGAAATTCGCACGTTGCAAGTGAGCAACAGTGTTTCCCCAATCTCGGCTATTAAAGAAGTACGGCAGAAACTGGTGCGCATGCAAAAGCGCATGGCCGAATTGAAAGGGGTGGTGATGGATGGACGCGATATTGGAACGGTGGTTCTTCCTGATGCGGAATTGAAGCTGTTCATGACAGCTGATCCGTCCATTCGTGCGCAGCGCCGCTACGATGAGTTGCGCAGTATGGGCGTTGAGACTTCCCGCGAAGAAGTACTTCGCAACATCAATCAGCGCGATCAAATGGATACATCCCGTGACCACGATCCGTTGATTCAATCCCCGGATGCTATTGTTCTCGACAACTCATACCTAACGCTGGACGAGCAGTTTCAGTTTGTAATGAGC
>JBKCGW010000111.1:0-1353 GCA_046303175.1 Flavobacteriales bacterium | reverse complement strand
CACGGCCAGCATCGCTTCAATCGGTAACATGATTGATCGCACCATTACCGTGAACGGAGTGTCGAAGGCATTCGCTATGACCGGTTGGCGCATTGGTTTTATTGGTGCGCCGAAGTGGATTGCCGATGCTTGCAATAAGATGCAAGGACAAATTACCAGCGGTGCCAACAGCATTGCACAGATGGCCACCAAGGCCGCCATGGAGGCCGATCCGGAGGTTATTCAGCCAATGATCGAAACCTTCCGCAAGCGCCGCGACTTAGTGTATGATTTGCTGAAGGAAATCCCGGGCATCAAACTCAATAAGCCCGAAGGAGCATTCTATTTCTTCCCCGATGTGTCCTCGTATTTCGGTAAAAGCGATGGCGAGCACACGGTGAAGGATGCCACCGATTTATCCATGTATTTGTTGCGTACACAACATGTGGCGCTGGTTACGGGAGACGCATTTGGCGATGCCAATTGCATTCGCATCAGCTATGCAACCTCAGAAGACACTCTCAAGGAAGCCATTCGACGCATTGCAGCGGGGCTTGCTCAATTGAAATAACAGACATGACCAAAAACGAAATCACTGACCTGTTCTCCCGATTCAACAATCTCACCGCGCTTATTATCGGTGATGTGATGATTGATGCTTACTACTGGGGAAAGGTGGAGCGCATTTCACCTGAAGCACCTGTGCCTATCGTTCAAGTGCAAAAGCGCGAGAATCGCTTGGGTGGCGCTGCCAACGTCGCTCTCAACGTAAAGCACTTGGGTGCAAAGGCCATCATCGCTTCTGTAGTAGGTGATGGAAGCAAAGGCGATGTATTTCGTTCGACGTTGAAGGAAAACGGTTTTACAACCGAGGGCATCATCGATTCGCCCGAGCGCATGACGACAGTGAAAACACGCGTTATCAGTCAGGGACATCATTTGCTTCGTATTGATGAAGAAATTACTTCGCCTCTTAGCTCAACCGATGAACGTCACTTGCTCGATTGCGTGAAGGCAATACTGGAAAGGCAGAAAGTCGATGTAATCATTTTCGAAGACTATAACAAAGGCGTTCTTACCGAGCGCATTATTTCAACAGTTCTTGCTTGGGCTGCAGAGCGCAACATTCCGACCACGGTCGATCCCAAGAAGGATAATTTCTTTGCATACAAAGGCGCAACCTTGTTCAAGCCCAATTTGAAGGAGCTGAAAGAAGGGTTAAAGGTTGAGTTTGATAAGAACGATTTCAATGCGTTGAAGCAAGCCATCGATGCATTGGAAAATGAACTGTCCAACAAGGTAACCATGGTAACGCTTTCAGAATTGGGGGTAGTTGCCAGCCACGCAACGGATTTCTTTCATGAAAAGGCACAT
>JBKCGW010000110.1:0-4429 GCA_046303175.1 Flavobacteriales bacterium | reverse complement strand
TATACCATCGACTCACATCGCTGAACGAATAATCGGCTACGCGCATGCCATTCTTTAGCACAAGCGCACTGTCCTGTTTATCGTTCAATAAAGGCCAAGGAATGGTCTGATTGAAAAGGTCGATTCCCGTGAGTTGGATGTTGGGGGCGAGGGTGTCCTTTATAACACGATTCGGATTGTATGCTGTCAACCGATCGCTTGATCCAATCCAAATAATTCCATTTCGATCTTCCATAATTGCTCTCCACTCATTGATCCCTGCACCAAGAAAGCCGTTATCAAGTCCGATTTCTCGAAAAAAACCTTCCGATTCTGTGAGGGTGCCTGAAGCAATTTTCTCATCCAACTCCTTCAGTTTTTCTTGCGAAAGAACTTTCAAATCATAGCGAGAACCAATGTAAATATTGCCCTTTCGATCCTGACATAGACCATAAATAAAATCGTTGGACATGCCCACCTTTTCGTCGTAATGCGTAAAGAACTTGCCATCAAACTTTGTCACTCCACCGTGGGCAGTTCCAAACCAAAGATTACCTGACCTATCCTCTAAAATTGAGTTGATCTTATTGTCACTTAAGCCCTCCTTTTCACTATAATTCGTAAACGATGTACCATCGTATTTCGAAACGCCACCGGATGTTCCGAACCAAATGTTTCCTGTATTATCTGCCAAAATAGAATTAACCTCACCATTAATTAATCCTTGCTTTTCCGTGTAATGCGTAAAGGATTTTCCATCATACTTATAGACATATTCGCTATGATAGGGAGCAAACCAGACGTTACCGCTTTTATCACCTATAATGGTAGGAATATACCAATCACATAGGCCTTCCCTTTCCCTAAAATGGGTTAACTGTTCACCATCAAGCCTGAAAGCTCCAGATCCCATTCCGAACCATAATTTTCCGGCCTTATCCTTTGAAACACAACAACCGTCTGGTAAACCAGCGTTCATTAATGATTTCCCATCGTACTTGACAACCTCGCCGTATCCAGAAAACCAAAGACTTCCATTCTCATCTTCATACATTGATTTGACCTCTTCAGTTAGCACTTCGTCCTTTGTAAAATTCTTGAAGGAATTGCCCCCGAATTTCAATATTCCGCCTTTCGTGCCAAACCATAGATTTCCATGCCAGTCTGAAAGAATCGAATTCACCCCGTTATAATCTTCTTTGACTTCACTAAAACTATAATTGGTGAAAGAACTTCCATCATATTTCGATATGCCGTGCCAAGTGCCTATCCACAGATTACCGTTTGAATCCCCCTTGATGGTGGTTACAAATCGACTAATTAAACCTTCATCTTCGTCATAATGTATGAATCTTTTTCCGTCGAATTTCCACAGCCCATCCCAAGCGCCGCACCATAAAATCCCTGAACTATCTTCGAAAAATGAGGAAAAATAATGAGTACCATAAACATTAGGGACCGTGTAATTATAAAAGGCTTTACCATCGAACTTAGAGACTCCCATGCCTTTAGAACCGAACCACATATTTCCATGGCTGTCCTCAAGCATGCTCACTACACCATAATAATTACACAACAAGCCTTCCTTCGAAGTATAGTGAGTAAAAGATTTACCATCGAATTTCGACACCCCTTCAAATGTGGCAATCCAGAGATTTCCGCTACTATCCTCCATAATAGCTAATACTGTATCATCAATTAACCCTTGTCCTTTGGCATACTTCGTAAAAGTCTTGCCGTCATATTTAATGGCACCATCACCATGGGTGCCAAACCAAATGTTTCCGCTACTATCTTCAAAAATCGAACGAATTGTATTGCTACTCAAGCCTTCCTTACCGGTGTAATGCGTGAAGTTCTTTCCATCGTATTTGCTCACCCCGCCGTAACTCATACCAAACCACAGGTTCCCCTTCTTGTCGTGCAGCATGCAGAAGACTTCGTCTCGCTTTAAGCCTTGTTTGGCTGTAAAAGCGCTAAAGCTTACTGAGTTAATGTCGATGATTTCGGCGTCTTTAGCAATCACGATCTCAGGAATCCCCGCTGCGTAAGAGCTGTCAATGACAGGCACCGTAATGGGCATTGCAAACGTGTCTTGCCCGGGAATACAAATGAGCGGTTCACCAGTATCGAATATCTTCGGTTCACCGGCCAGGTGTACGTTGGTATCGATGGGAATTACTTTCGGTTCATCTACAGTTGATTTGGTGAGCTTGCTTTCATCCACCAGTATCACAACCGGCTCGGCCACGCTGTCTTTGGGAACTACATAGCCTTTGGCCTCTACTACTTTGGGTTGGATGAATGCCGCTGCGTTATCTTCTTGCTTCGTGCCACAGGCAACGAGCAACAAGGCGAAGAAAGTGGTGGTTAAGAAGCGCATTAAGTAAAAATATAAAAAGTCGTTTTACTTCGCACGTCCATGTGCGCTTTAAGAGTTTTAAATGCGAATCGTGGTACATGTGATGATCGTGATGCAGCGCGCGTCCAACAGAGACGCACGAGCCCAGCACAGACCTCCCTAGACAAGCAGGCAGCAGGGACGAGCAGCTGCGCGTCCATGACAGAGAGAGACGCTTACCCGACAAAGCATTCTCTGAGACATGCAAGAGGTACGGACGCGCAGCTGCGCGGCCATGACAGAGAGAGACGCTTACCCACCACAACATTCACTGAGACCAGCAAGAGGTACGGACGCGCAGCTGCGCGTCCATGACAGAGAGAGAAGCGAGGGTCTTCCTTAGATCAGATCAGGGCTCACGTCATTCGGCAACGTTACCTTCAACCGTGGCTCAACCTGCATGGCGCGCTCAATGGCGAAGACTGCTTCGTCGTTGCGGGCCCAAGCGCGGCGGGCAATACCGTTGTTGACGTCCCAGTGGAGCATGCTCTTCAAGCGGCGTTCACTGTCGGCACTGCCATCGAGCAACATGCCGAAGCCGCCGTTCATTACTTCGCCCCAACCTACTCCGCCGCCGTTGTGCAAGCTCACCCACGTGGCTCCGCGGAATGCATCGCCCACGAAATTGTGCACTGCCATGTCGGCTGTGAAGCGCGAGCCGTCGTAGATGTTGGATGTTTCTCTGTACGGTGAATCGGTGCCTGATACATCGTGGTGATCGCGACCCAAAACAACGTCGCCAATTTCACCACGTGCAATTGCATCGTTGAATGCTTTCGCTATGCGCATGCGTCCTTCGGCATCGGCATACAGAATGCGCGCCTGTGAACCCACCACCATTTTATTTTTTCCGGCTTCACGTATCCACTGAATATTGTCGGCCATTTGCTGCTGTATCTCGGATGGTGCCGTACGCATCATCTCGGTCAATACTTCTTCTGCAATGCGGTCGGTGCGCTCTAAATCTTCTGCGCTGCCGCTGCAACACACCCAACGAAACGGACCAAAACCATAGTCGAAACACATCGGTCCGAGAATGTCTTGCACATAGCTGGGGTATTTAAACTCGCGTGGCTTGCGGCCCTTGCGCTGTTCTTCACTCGCCATCACATCGGCGCCTGCACGCGATGCTTCCAGCAAAAACGCATTGCCGTAGTCGAAGAAATACATACCGTTGGCTGCATGCTTGTTGACAGCTGCAGCATGGCGTCGCAAGGTTTCCTGCACGTGCTTCTTGAACTCTTCCGGCTGCTCAGCCATCATGCGGTTGCTCTCTTCATAGCTCATGCCTACGGGATAATAACCGCCGGCCCACGGGTTGTGAAGGGAGGTTTGATCACTGCCCAAATGCACCGTGATTCTTTCGCTATCGAACTTCTCCCACACATCGACTATGTTGCCGATGTAAGCGAATGAAGTGATTTTATTGAGAGCCATCGCTTCGCGCACGGCCTTGCATAAGTCATCGAGATTATCGGTAATCACATCCACCCAACCCTGCTCGTGTCGCTTGTAGGCGGCCTTCGGGTTTACTTCGGCAGTAACAGAAACGACACCGGCAATGTTACCGGCCTTGGGTTGTGCGCCGCTCATTCCCCCTAATCCGGCTGTGATAAACAAAATCGGATCGGTCGGCTTCATGCCTCGCTGCTCGCGCATGCGGCGCGCAGCATTCATGACCGTAATGGTTGTTCCATGCACAATACCTTGAGGTCCGATGTACATATACGACCCTGCGGTCATCTGTCCGTATTGCGTTACACCCAACGCATTGAAACGCTCCCAGTCATCGGGCTTGGAGTAGTTGGGTATCATCATGCCGTTCGTAACCACTACGCGTGGAGCATCCTTGTGCGAAGGGAACAATCCAAGTGGATGACCACTGTACATCACGAGCGTTTGGTCGTCGCCCATTTCACTCAAATACTGCATAGTGAGCAGGTATTGCGCCCAGTTTTGAAACACACCTCCGTTGCCTCCATACGTAATCAACTCGTGCGGATGCTGCGCCACACGCGGATCCAGATTGTTCTGAATCATGAGCATGAT
>JBKCGW010000109.1:0-9302 GCA_046303175.1 Flavobacteriales bacterium | reverse complement strand
AGCCAGGCGATAGTCTTTTTCATGGCTGCTTACACCGATGATCTCAAAATCGTATTCGTCTTCTATTTCGAGGGTGTGAAAGGCCACTTACTGTCTCATTTACAAGCAGACAATTCCTGTTGTTGCCAAGGGCGAAAATCGGAATAAAAAAGGTTCACGCCGCTTGTTTTATTGGAAACTTATTGGTCAGGCTTGTTGATAGCGTATTGAGGGCATACCATTTTCCATTTGCAGCGTCGCTATGCGGCCTAAGTAAAATGCACGATTGTCGCTTAGGTGGCCCGCCGGAAATCCGAAGGCCACAGGCACTTGCAGACGATTGGCCATGGATTGAATAACTTCCCGCTCATTGGCGCCCCATGGGTTTTCAACCGAAAAACCGAAGGTCTTTGTATTGTCCTTGATTTGGGTGAATCCCCCGCAAATAATCGCTCGCACGTTGGTCAACATGCCCGATCTGTACATTCCCCAAAGCATGCGATCGAGGTGATAGAGCATTTCATCCACATCCTCAATGAACAGCAGCACATCGGGGAGTTTTGTCCACGAATCACTTCCCAACAAGCTATACAAAACCGAGAGATTGCCTCCCATCACATAACCTGAAGCCGTCGATACCATTGCCTTCTCGGTTGATTGAAACACATCCAGTTCGCCAAACAAAGAGCGGCGCAGGTTGTCGAGCGCAAGTTCCGTAGCATCCGGAAACGAAATTGGCATTGTAGAGTGAATGGTGGCAATTCCGCGTGAGTTGAGATGGGCGTGAAGAATCGTTATGTCGCTGTATCCCACTATCCATTTTGGCTCCTGCTCGAATCGCGAAAAATCGAGGCTATCGATTGTATGCACCGAGCCATATCCGCCGCGGGCAATAATGATCGCCTTCACATCCGGGTCGTCCATCAATTCCTGCAAGCCTCGCGTTCTTTCCTCTGCTGTTCCTGCCAGCTGGAAATGCTGCGTATGCACATTGCCGGCAACCTTCACACGCAAACCCCAGGAATGAAACAAATCGATTGCAGGCTGCAATTGCTCGGGTGTTACCCAACGCGCAGTAGCTGCAACACCTATGCAATCGCCTGATTTTAGAAATGGGGGAACCTTGTAATGCATCTCGAAACTATCTTGCGCTCCAAATCTGCATCCGCAAAGCGCGATTGCAGCAAGTGCCGGGCTGTAGTTTTACACGCCCCTCTCAACATACCCTATGAGCGAACCAAAACGATACCTAGTAACCTCTGCCCTGCCCTATGCCAATGGCCCTTTGCACATTGGACATATTGGGGGCGCTTATTTGAATGCCGATATCTATGTGCGCTATTTGCGACTCAAGGGGAAAGACGTAGCATTTATTTGCGGAAGCGATGAACACGGCGCGGCTATTACACTGCGTGCCAAAAAGGAGGGAAAAACACCGCGCGAAATCGTAGACTTCTACCATGAGCTCATGAAGAAGGCGTTTGCTGACTTCGGTATTTCATTCGATGAATACCACCGAACATCTTCGGAAGAGCACAAGGAAATGTCGCAAGCGGTGTTCAAAAAGCTCGAGGCAAAAGGGAGCTTCGAGGTTGAAACGTCTCAACAGTATTACGACGAAGAGGCCAAGCAATTTTTGGCCGACCGCTATATCATAGGTACATGCCCGAATTGCTCGAGCGACAAAGCCTATGGCGACCAGTGCGAAAAATGCGGACGTTCATTGAGTCCGCTCGAACTGATTGATCCTAAATCGACCTTAAGCGGAAGTAAGCCTGTGTTGAAAGAAACATCGCACTGGTATCTGCCCATGGCGCATCATGAAGCATGGATTCGCGACTACATCGGGAGAGGTGAATTCCAAGGCAAACAACATCACGATCCCAAGGAGTGGAAAGCGCATGTGGTGGGACAATGCATGAGTTGGGTAGATGGCGGACTCCAGAGTCGCGCCATGACACGTGATCTGGATTGGGGTGTTCCGGTGCCGGTTGCCGGAGCTGATGGTAAAGTTCTTTATGTATGGCTCGATGCTCCTATCGGCTATATCACCAACACGAAAGTTTGGGCCGACAAAAACGGTAAGAACTGGGAAGACTATTGGAAGAGTGATGAGTCGCGATTGATTCATTTCATCGGTAAAGACAACATCGTTTTTCACTGCATCATCTTCCCTATCATTCTCAAGGAACATGGAGATTTCATTCTTCCTTACAATGTTCCGGCGAATGAATTCATGAATCTCGAAGGCGATAAAATTTCAACCTCCCGCAATTGGGCTGTTTGGTTGCATGAATACCTGGAAGACTTCAAAGGTCGACAGGATGAGATGCGTTATGTGCTTTGCTCCATTATGCCCGAGCAAAAAGACAGTGAATTTACCTGGACCGACTTCCGCGATCGGGTGAACAATGAATTGGCCGACATCCTGGGCAATTACGTAAACCGCGTGTTTGTGCTCATGCACAAATACTACGGCGGAATCGTTCCGGAGATAACCGGCACACCTACAGAAGCCGAACAAGCCGCAGCCACCGAAGCTCGCCGCGCATACGAAGCAGTAGGAAAAGCCATCGAGCAATTCAAGTTTCGCGAAGCATTGGCCGAGGCCATGAACATCGCGCGAGCCGGCAACAAGTTGCTTACCGAAACCGAGCCTTGGAAGCTGATGAAGACAGACCCGCAAGCGACTGCGCGGATTCTTCATGCTTGCCTGAACATGGTGGCTGATGCAGCAGCAGCGCTGAGTCCTTTCCTGCCTTTTACATCAGATAAAATCACACAGGCCCTTCAGATACAATCGCGCTCATGGGATGATGTGATTGCGCGCGAGCAAATCTCAACAGGACATACCATTGGTCAGCTACCCATTTTGTTTGAGAAGATTACGGATGAAGTAGTAGCAGCGCAGGTTGATAAACTGGCACAGCGTCATGCCGAGAACACTGCTACCGTGGAACCCATCAAAGAGACGGTAGATTTCGAAACCTTCCAAAAGATGGATTTACGAATCGTAAAAGTTCTCGCCGCTGAGGCAGTGCCAAAAACCAAGAAACTCCTCAAGCTTACGATTGATACCGGTGTGGATCAACGCACCGTCGTTTCAGGCATCGCCGAGCATTATACGCCGGAAGATGTTGTAGGCAAGCATGTGCTGTTTCTTGCCAACCTCGCACCCAGAGCCATAAAAGGTGTGGAAAGTGCCGGTATGATTTTGATGGCTGAAAACCCGCAGGGGCAATTGTCTATTCTAACAACCGAGCGTGATCCATCGATAGGATCGGTAGTAAAATAAGTACCGATTAGACCTTGTGCACGGCAGAGTCTGCCTTCTTGGACTCGGCAGTTTTTTCGTTGAAACAAACTTTGCTGAGTGTTCCGATAACCTCCGAAAGATTGTTCATGTTCTTTCCTTCTGTCATTATGGTAACAACAAATGCAGCCGAGCCTCTGTAAACGATAGCTGTTTCGTGGAGCTGAACAAGGTCGCTGGTTGTAAAGCGCTCGCCAAATTTGTGTGCCACTTTCGTTCCGGCCGGCATGCCCTGTAAAACTCCTTGTTTGAAGCTCGATTTAGTCAACAAATCGAGTGCGTATTCGGAATACAATGAACTCAAATAGGAAGCGTTATAAAGCACGCGTAAAAACTTCGCTATGTCGCTACCTGATAATTGATAGTATACATCTTCCGGGTCTTGGAGCGGAATAGACAGTTTCATAAAGAGATCATCATAGAGTCGACGATCATAGATTGAAAACAACAAACTCGTAGCATCGTTATCGCTTTGCTGTATCATTTGTTCCAACAGTTGTTGCACTGTGTAGAAGTTACCCACGACCAACGGATTCTGAACAGGCACCATCACACCAAGCTTCGTTGGTGTATTGAATTGGATTTTGGATTCAAGCAGCGCTCTATCACGCTGAGCTTGCTTCAGAATAGTAAGAAGCAGCGGAATCTTCAACATGCTACCCGGATAATACATTTCGTCACCATAGGCCGATGTCCAGTGCAACGTATTCAACTCCTTGTAATACACCGAGGCTCTGCTGATGATTCCTTCTTTCTTGCGTGCATCGATGATTTCGGTTAACTCGGCTTTCAATGACTGAAGCGCATCACTTTCACATTGCACATCAGCAAATAAAAATGGTTTGGTAAGAGATGGAGAGTTATCACGGGTGATGGACACGTCATCACAAGGCAACGAGTTGTTCTGCACGATTGCCTCGGTATGTTGTGTTCCATTTGTTTGCTTGTTGGCCGCTTCCATGGCTGGCCTCATTGACAACCAAGTTACACATGCCGCCGCAATCATACCCAAGAGCATGATAGCAAGCCATTTTACACTACTCATATTTTTTCCTTCAGGTTTTGTCACCATTTCCAGGGTGGCAACGGGTCAAATGTACTCTATGCAGGCTAAGCAGAGCGCGGTCGTTGGCAATTCAATTCGTTTACTCTTGAATTGCTGAAACGTACTTCTTTGCTCAAATCGTTGAAGAGTAGTGGTCTTCGCGGTTTACAATAGCACTTGAGATAACAAATTCAAACCGGAAAATCTTGGGTTACTTTTTTGTTAAGCCCGCATTCATAAGACAAGAAGCTATCTGAACGGCATTGGTAGCGGCACCTTTTCGCAAGTTGTCGCTTACAATCCAACAGTTAATTGTGTTCGGAGCAGATTCGTCGATTCGAATGCGACCTACGAAGACTTTATCTGAATTAAGGGCATGAATGAGCGGCATGGGATATTCGAAGTTCGCCGGTTCGTCCAGGACTTCGATACCCGGGAATGAACGCAAAGCCGATCGAACCTCATCGAGATTCGGTGTTTCCTCGAACTCGATGTTGACTGATTCACTATGACCACCCATGACAGGCACACGCACGCATGTAGCCGTAACGCGTATCGAATCATCGCCCATAATCTTTTTCGTTTCGTTCACCATTTTCATTTCCTCTTTGGTGTATCCGTTATCCATGAACACATCGATTTGAGGAATCAAGTTGAGGTCGATGGTATAGCGATAGGCCATTTCACCCTCTACTCCATTGCGCTCGTTCATCAGTTGATCAACAGCTTTTTTACCGGTTCCTGTGACACTTTGATAGGTACTCACAACGACACGCTTCACATTATACAACGCGTGCAGCGGATGCAACACCATGACCATTTGAATGGTGGAACAGTTGGGGTTGGCAATAATCTTATCGTCTGCGGTGAGCGTATCTCCATTGATTTCGGGGACAATCAATTTTTTGCCAGGGTCCATGCGCCAGGCTGATGAATTATCGATGACGATGGTGCCTGCTTGAGCAAATTTTGGAGCCCACTCCAAACTGGTGCTTCCACCGGCGCTGAACAAAGCAATTGACGGTTGCATGGCAATGGCATCGGTCATGGAAACCACTGTCCAACTCTTGCCCTTCCATTCAATTGTCTTCCCAACCGATTTTTCTGAAGCCACAGGTATCAATTCTGAAACAGGAAAATTCTGTTCTTCCAATACCTCGAGCATTTTGGTACCCACCAAACCTGTGGCACCTACTACCGCAACTTTCATGTGCAAACAATTTGGGTTCGAAACTAAGGTTAAATCGCACGGTATACTATGTTTGAAGCATGAAAGCAATTTTGCTCGTTTCGATAGGGCTTCTTGTAACTATGCTGACTGCTTCAGCACAATGGCAGGATGATTTTACTGATGGCGATTTCAGTTCGAACCCTGCATGGCTTGGAGCCGACACAGCCTATTCCGTTGTGAATGGCGTACTCGAATTGAGCAACAACAATCCACTGCCATCGCCTGCCGCAACAGTATCTGCGCTCTACACCAATAGTGTATTGACCAACCTCAACAACATGGAGTGGCGTTTCTTTCTTGATCACGGATTTTTAGGAAGCGATAACAATCAAACGCGTGTTTACCTCACCGCAGACAGCCCTATCATTGGTTATAGCGGAACGGGCAGCGCTGAAGTGTCGGGGTATTTTCTTCTATTCGGTGAGGCACTCTCCAACGATGTCATTCGATTCTATTACGATGATGGTAGTGCCATAAGCCTGATTGCTTCAGGAACAACTTCAATCGTTAATTCGTTTGGAGTGAGTATTCGCGTTACGCGCGATGCTTCTGCTAACTGGACCATTGAAGCTGATTTCAATGGTGGGCAAAACTATTCGCTTGAAGCTGCCATTAGTGATAATAGCAGCAACGGCAGCTCGTACTTCGGCTTCGTAAACAAGTATACAAGCGGAAATGCGGATGCGATACAACTCGACAACTTCTACGTCGGCAGTATTGAAGTGGATACCACTCCTCCCAATGCTCTCTCGGTAACGCCTACTTCGTTGACTTCTATTGATGTGCTTTTCAATGAAGCTGTCACTGTATCATCAGCGACAAATTCAGCCAACTACACCATTGTAAACATTGGCAATTCGCTAAGCGCCTCCATCGATGCCATGAATCCGGCGCTGGTTCATCTTACCACCCCTGCATTTTCCGCCAACACAACCTACACACTCGGAGTTCAAAACATAGCGGATCTTGAGGGCAATAGCATGTCGCTTCCCAGCCTTGTTGAGTTCAACTACTTTGTGCCTATTGGTGCCAACTACCGTGATGTGGTGTTCAATGAAATTCTTGCCGACCCTTCGCCAAGCGCAGGTCTTCCCGAAGTTGAATTTGTTGAGCTGTTCAACCGACACCCAACGAATGCTTTCAATTTTCAAGGATGGAAATTCGTGAACTCTTCCACCGAAAAAATTCTTCCTTCCTTTTTGCTCGCACCCGGCGAACACGTTGTGCTGTGCGACCTGAACAATGCGGCTCTTTTGGAACCCTTCGGAAATGTGATTGGCATTACATCGTTCACTGCACTCACCAACACCGGCGATAGTCTCACCCTGAAAGACAACAACAACCAAGTGATTGACATCGTGGTGTACAGCGACGATTGGTTTGAAACCGACAGCAAACGCGAAGGCGGTTGGTCGCTCGAGCTAGTGAATCCGGAGTTGCCATGCGCCAACGCCGCTAACTGGCAAGAAAGTATTGCGGCTAATGGTGGAACACCCGCTACCATCAACTCACAATTCAGCAATGCGCCCGATACAACGGCGCCATCGGTTGTGTCGATTGTCATACTGGACGCGGAAACCATTCAACTCACTTTTTCTGAGCCTATGGACACCAGCGGATGGAGCTCGCCTTCGTGGGACGTGCTGCCGTTCAACAGTGCCATCAGCGGTGTGTGGTCTTCGCAGTTGAATGTGGTAACCTTGGCATTGTCTTTTCCCATCGTTCCTTCCAACTACTACGAATTGGTCATGAACGGAATTGCAGATTGCAGCGGCAATGTGATTGCAGCCGTGAACATCCCCTTTGCGCAGGGCATTGCGCCTGTAGAAGGCGACCTTATCATCAACGAAATCATGGCCGATCCCGATCCCTCACAAGGGTTGCCCAACGCAGAATTTATTGAGATAAGAAACAACACAGTGAATCTGCTCGACCTGAGCGCACTTCGCCTCAACAGCGGATACTTCACTTCGCAAGTCACACTTGAGCCATTCGGTTTTCTGATTATTTCCGATACGGAAAACAGCACCGCCTTCGATGCCACAGCGCCCGTTGCATTCATGGAGAGTTTCCCCGGACTTACCAATAGTGGTTTGGTTTTGACTTTGTCGAACGAGGAAACCCTATTGGATCAATTGCAGTATTCCATTGATTGGTATCGCGATGAAACGAAAACAGAAGGAGGCTGGTCGCTCGAGCGCATCAACCCACAGGCAAGCTGCAGCGGACGATACAATTGGAGAGCTTCCAATTCGCCGACGGGCGGAACTCCGGGCTTTGAAAATTCCGTTTTCAGTTTAGCTTCCAATGGATCTCCCGGCGTTGCTGAATATGGAGTGCTCAATGACTCCACCCTCTATATCGCCTTCACCGAATCGATGGACACGCTGAGTTTTTTGAACTTGTCGGGCGATTTGGGAAACGGTGTGATTGCCATTGATGCATCGTGGAATATCGATCGAGAAATACTTACGCTCTTCACCAGCACACCGCTCGTGACCGAATTGACTTACACACTTTCGCTTGTTGGATTGACTGACTGTGATGGAAATGCTTGCGCAACTTCAGCCCTCAATTTCATTCTCGGTCTGCAGCCAATGGCGGGTGATATCATCATCAACGAAATCATGGCTGATGGAAGCGATGGTGAGCAAACAGCCAGTCCCTCGGTTGACTTCATTGAGATTTTCAACCGCACGAATCACCTCATCGATTTGACACGCTTGAAAGTCAACAACGGATTCTTCGCTTCGCAAGTTCTACTGCAACCTGATTCCTTTCTCATTATTACTGACACAGACAGCGATCCGGCTCAGTTCTTCGCATACCCGAACGTTGTATACATGGAAGGCTTTCCGCTGCTCACAGAAGATGGCACCGCTATTCATTTGATAGTGGATAACGACACGTTAGAAACGATTCGCTATTCGAAAGCTTACTACAACGATGCAGAAAAAGAAGCAGGTGGCTGGTCGATGGAACGTGTGAATCCGGATGATCCATGCAACAGCTACGATAACTGGCGCGCTTGCGTGCGCTCACAAGGAAGCACAGCCGGCAGAAAAAACAGCGTGCTCGATAGAAGCATCGATGTCACAGCCCCGCAATTGTTGTACGTGTTGGCCGAACCTGTAAATGCAGTCACTCTTGTATTCAACGAGCCCCTTTCGCAACCCGGCTTGAATGTTACGCAATGGACGGTTGATGGTATTGCAGTTGATTTGACAGCGGCCTACCTTACGGGTGAAGAACGAAATGAACTTGTGCTTGCCTACGGAGACATGAACGCGAACACTATCTACACGTTCAACTTGATTGGCGTAGCAGATTGCTGGAGCAACAACAACATGAGCATCGATGGTTCATTTGCTTTTCCTCAGGCTCCCACAAGTGGCGACCTCATCATCAACGAATTGTTGTACGACCCCTATGAAGGCGGAAGCGATTTCATTGAAATCTACAATCGTTCCGCACATGCCGTAACGCTTGATAGCTGTGCGATAGCCGATGCAACCAGTGGCGAAATGAATTCGCCCGACTTCATCACCGAACGCAATTTGTTGCTCATGCCGGGTGCGTTTTTGGTGCTGGCTCGCGACGGACGCGAATTGCCTTCCTTCTATGCAAACACCAATCGCACGGCCGTGTGGAAGGTAGAAGGCATGTCCGATTTTTCATCGGACGATGTTGCTTACCTTCTCTTGCCGAATGGCGAAGTATGCGATCAGTTTGCA
>JBKCGW010000108.1:0-3951 GCA_046303175.1 Flavobacteriales bacterium | reverse complement strand
TTACTGGTTGAAGGAATTGAAAAACCGCAGCACCGATGCTCAAAAGTTGCTCGGACAAGAATCAGGTAAAGCCCAACTTAGATCCAACCTTGAAATTTTACGCACTGAACTATCGCAGGAGTGCACACGAATTCCCGACTTCGTGGTTCCGGGGTTAGACATGCTTCAACCCGAAGTGGTGAATGTGGATGCACTGCGTGAAATCGACACGGTGCTGATTCAACTCGATCGCTATTACATCGATATCTACAACGATGTAAACGACCGAAAAGAAATTCTGATTAGTGAATTGACATCGACCCCCGAATTTAAAACCTCATACCTGCGTTTGCAAAACGCCAACTTCAATGAGAGTCTGGAAGATTTTGTGACGAATAAAAATGATTTGAAAAAAATCGTTGAGTCGGATGGGCACTTGATTCAAAAGCAAAACCCCATTTTCCTGGAGCCTGCAGGAGGTTTCTTCAACGCTCATTACTACGCACCGAGCAAAAATCTATTTGGTCAGCGCATCTCTACGCTATCTGCGAATGTCCTTGTCATTTGGCTCATGACGATTGCTTTCACAGCACTATTAGCTGCTGACGGCATTCGAAAACTTCTAGACTTTATTTCTCGCTTGGGAAAAAAGTGAGGTTGAATTACCCCTCTACCTCAATCATCTTGAAAGGAACATTCACGATCGCTTCGTAATCCTCCCCTGCTTCGAGCATGTCTTCATCGTCTTGCTCGTAATACCAGTGAATAGCCACCTTGCTGCCCACATTTTCCAATCGGCGGAAAAGATCCAGCAAACACTTGCTGCTAGCAGTGTTGAAGTATTCCAACTGAATGTGTACGATGGTTTCCGGCTTTGCTCCGTTAACATAACTCTCGACCCATTCGAAAAGTGGTTTGTAAAAATCCAATGAGTTCTCAGGAATTGAGCGACCTCTAAGCTCCAGGTAACCGTCTGAAGAAAATTTAACCGAAGGGGTTTTGGTAGTAGCAGCTATAATGATGTCGTTCATGTCGAAAAATGTACACGCAAAGGTGAGGGAATTCCGCGTCCACTTTCTATGTAAACAGATTAAGTTTTTGACAACAAACTTGTGCATATCTTCGCTACGGGCTCGCATGCCCATTAGCGTTGAAAGATATGGAAAAGGAATGGTTTGCATCGTGGTTTGATTCTCCTTACTACCCCATGCTTTACCGCCATCGCGATGAGGAAGAAGCAAAAAAGGCGCTTACCAATCTACATTCCAAGCTGTCATTACCAACAGGTTCCACAGTGCTCGATCTGGGTTGCGGCCAAGGTCGTCATTCGCGTACGTTGCGCAGTCTGGGTTACACGGTCGTAGGCATCGACCTATCTCCTTCAAGCATAGCAAAGGCCAATGAGCTGGCTTCGGAAGGCGAACGTTTCGAGGTACAAGACATGCGCACTTTTGCAGTAACCGAGCGCTTCGACGCCGTTTTCAATCTCTTCACGAGCTTTGGGTATTTCGATGACCATGACGATAACCTGCGCGTGCTTACACAAATCGCAGCGCACCTGCATCCCAGCGGCACGCTTGTGCTGGATTACCTGAATGCCTTTCCTCTGCTCACACAAGACGAACAAGAGGCAACCCGTCGTGTAGATCAGGTTGTTTTTCACACCCATAAAAAAAGAGAAGGAGACTCCATTGTCAAATACATCGAAGTGCATGATGGAGATGAAACCTTTCACTTCCGTGAACGCGTGCAACTTATTACACTCAACCAATTTCAGTCGATATTAACTGCCGCAGGATTTACTATTACTGAAGTGTTTGGCAATTATGAGCTTGAGTCCTATATCCCTGAAGTATCGCCACGCTGCCTTATTATTGCACGCAAATCATGAGTGAGACTCCCCTATTCTACGCGACCGTACTCTTTTTGGCCTCGATGACGGGTTGGGGTATTTTCATGCTTACTCGCAAACAGGCAAGTCGCGGAGTGAAGGTGATGCTTGCATTTAGTGCAGCCTATCTTTTGGGAATAACGCTGCTTCATTTGTTTCCGGAGCTTTATCATTCGGATGTACCGAATGTCGGATGGTATGTGGTGGCAGGCTTTCTGCTCCAAGTGGTACTCGATTTTTTTTCGCATGGGGTCGAACACGGACACGCCCATACGCACCAGCATCAAGGAACACGCTTTTTGGTGAGTGTTATGATTTCGCTTTGGATACACGCATTTATCGAAGGAATGCCTTTTGGAGGTGTTGTTGAAATGCACGCTCATGATCATGCCGGCCACGACCATGGTCATGGACATGAATTGCACGACCACAGAATGTCGCTCTTGCTCGGTATTTCACTTCATAAGGTGACTGAAGCGCTTGTTTTCACTGCCTTGCTTGTGGGCATGGGTATGCGCATGGGTAAGATTCTTGGCTGGGTTATTCTCTTCGCTCTTATGGCGCCTTTTGGTGCATTCGCGCATTACTTCATAGGCATAACCGGTGTGGCCGACCTTGCCACTTTCACTCCCATGGTTACAGGAATTCTGATCGGAATACTGTTGCACGTTTCAACCATCATCCTCTTCGAGAGCGATGAGAGTCATAGCTTCAACTGGATGAAATTTGCAGCAATACTGGTTGGACTGGCGATGGCCGGATTCGTTTCTTAGCGCACCTATTATTCCCAGGTCACCTTCAACTCAATCGACTTTCCTTCACGCTCCACCATCATCGTGGTGCTTTGTCCCTTCTCGAACTTGCCCAGCGCTTCCATGTAGCCATAGATGTCTTCAATATCGAAGTCACCGAGCTTCATGATGGTATCGCCCTTCAATAGTCCGGCTTTCGCACCCGGCTTGCCATCCTTGCATCCATCGATGCGCAATCCCTTACCTGAATAGAGATAATCGGGCATTACGCCCAAGGTTACTTTGAAGTCGGATGCCGATGGCGATGCGTCCTTTGTTTTTGTAAATGCCGGTTTCACTTCATCGTCCATGGCTACAATCACATGCTGAATGTAGTTGGTCACGGAAGCCATACCCTTCACGTTGATTTTCCCTTCGAAGTCATCCGTTGGCTTGTGGTAATCTTCGTGCTGACCGGTGAAGAAGTGAATAGCCGGTATATCGCTCAGATAAAAGCTGGTATGATCCGAAGCGCCCATTCCGCTTTCACTTGTTACGATCACCAAGCTATCTACACTGATGCCATTGATCACGGGCATCCACGATGGACTTGTGCCAACGCCGTTGATAGCCAATGAACGCTCCTTATTCAATCGGCCAACCATGTCCATGTTGATCATATAAGCAACATCTTTCAATGGAATGGTAGGATTCTTTGTAAAGTGATTGCTACCTAAAAGTCCCTTCTCTTCACCACTAAACCCAATGAACAAGTAGTTGTGACCGCGTGTTTCCTTTGGGTGTTTTGAAAGCCAATAAGCCAACTCAAGCATCACCGATACGCCACTGGCATTGTCATCCGCGCCGTTGTGAATCGCTTTAGGGCCGGTCCACAGCGAGTTCTCGTCGCCCATGCCCAAGTGGTCGTAATGCGCGCCAATTACTACCGTGGTAGCTGCTTTGTTATCGATATAGCCTATCACATTGCGTCCTGAAATCTCTTTCACCAAGGCCATTCCCAACGAAGCAGAATCGCCCTTGTGATGAATCTGCGCCGCTCCGTGTGGCACAAACGTGAAGCGTTGATACCACGACGAATCACCTTTGGGCTCGAGCTTGAAACGTTGAAAGTCGCGAACGATGTATTCGGCTGCCTTTTGCTCGCCCGCAGTTCCCGTGCCGCGCCCCTCCATGAAGTCGTTGGCAAGTGCTGCCACATTCAACTCCAATCGTCCCGCAGCATTTTTAGGGAGCTTTACAGTTTGAGCTATTGCACATGCAGAAAGGGCGACTGCGCACAGGCAGGTAAGAAGTGATTTCATGAACTGGTGATTTTACGTTGTCAAAAGT
>JBKCGW010000107.1:0-2190 GCA_046303175.1 Flavobacteriales bacterium | reverse complement strand
GGTATATGCTCCACCACCTTGCAATAGGCACGGACGCATAAAAGCCCGCGCCTATTGCAAGGTGGTGGAGCATATACCGGATCCTATTAAACCCAACGACACTGGAGTAAACACTGCTGCAACGACCACACCTAGTGTACCTCCTGTTGTCCCAACTTCAACGGCTCAACCTAATCCCTCCGGAACTGCAGCGCCACCGGTAGTAGCCGCACCTCCTACCCAATCGCTTAAGGGTTGTTCGCCCCTGTCGTTGCTCAACATGCCGGGCCGTCGTGGTGGATGTCGCAACCTCGGGTGTGGTATGCTCGGACTTATACCGCTGCTCTTTGTTCTGCTCGGACTATTGAAGCAATGCCAAGAAGGAGGCTCACAAGGCGGTTCATCGAATATTCTACACGACACCGTGTATGTAGATCGCGTGAAAGAACGCGTTGATACACTCACGCTGTTCAAGACCGACACCATTCAAATGGTGGACTCTTCGAAGCAAACGGTGTTCAAACCTGTGGTGCTTCCTAATGTGCAGTTCTACACCAACAGCGCGAACCTCATTCCGACCTCGTTGAGTGATATCCAGCAATTGGCACAACACCTTATTGATACACCCGGCCTTGATGCGATTGTAATTGGTCATACAGACAACGTGGGCGATGCTGTTTCCAACCAAAAACTTTCGCAACGGAGAGCAGAGACGGTTCGCAACGTAATTATCTCGATGGGTGTTGAACCCGAACGACTCACCGCCATAGGCAAAGGTGACACGGAGCCCAAGGCCGACAACAACAACGAAGAAGGACGCTTGATGAACCGACGCGTAGAAGTGCAGTTGGTGCAGCACTCCATTACTGAAACCAAAACCACCGTGAAACCGTGAGACCCGCAGGCAACTTCCTCCATTTCGAAGGCACCTTCCGCGGCATCTACCGCGGAGGGAAAGTAGCTGCGTCGCCCGGCACGCACGCCTTTAAAGTTATTGACTGGCTTTGGCTTGAAGTAACGCCCGTTACCAAGTTAGAACATCGACTCGTTGATGAAGAGCGCGTGAGCAATTTCTTCTTCGCCTCCGAGTTGCCCATGCCACGCGGTTGGCGTTTGCCCGGGCAGCGCAGCACCGAGGTCATACTCGTAGGTCCCGAGCGCAAAGCCTTTGCAGGGACGATATACGATGCTGTAATGTGGGTGAACACGCCCGACCAAAATCAACCCGAGATTATCATCAAGGAAAGCAGTGGAAAACCCATTGCGCAGGATGCCTTTGAAATAAACGGCACCATCCGTTTCTCTATTCCGGAGCCACTCACGGCCGCCGCACCCACGTTGGCAGACCCCACTGTTTTTCCATTGGACACTGCCGCAACGACCGCTGCACCATCGTTCACTTTCAACGATAACGGAACAGCCGCAGCGCAGTCAGGTTATACGCCGCCTGCGCCTCCCACGCTTCAGACCTCGACAGGTAAAAAAACATCCGGCTGCCTCAGCAATATTGGAGGGATTATCGTTGCGCTTATCGTGATGAAATGGTTACCGGTTATTGGTATCATTGCGCTTGCCGGCATCTTGCTCAATGCCATCCAACTGCCAAAAAATGCACCTAGTACGGTCACCGGCAATGAGAAAATGGGTTGTCTGAGCATGGTGCTTTTACTGGCTGCCTGCGCAACTTGCGTGCATGCGTTTATTCATGCGCCGCGTATCACTTTTTATTCGCTTCTTTTCATTACAATTATTTTCCTCACCACACGCGTGAACACTCGGGCTGTGTGGAAAGTGCTATTCGGGATAATCACATTGCTTACACTGATTGGCTATTGGTCAAGCAGCACACACTTCAGTTGGAAACGTTTTCTGCATCCACCTAAAACAGAAGGGGGAGTGCGCAACGACCCGCCTGTTCCTATTGAAGTGACCGACCGCGACGGCAACAAGCAGCCTGACAGCCTGTACAGTCACACCGCGGAATGGGACGATTTCATGAACCGCAGTTACGAAGAAACGTACAGCACCACCCTCGGTCAATTTACCCAGTCGAGCCGCATGCACCAGGCATTGGCCGGCGTTGATCCGCGCGGTGATGTACAAACGTATTGGACCAGCATCTACCAGGCGTTGGTTACAAACGACGCGGCCAAGCTCGACAGCCTTGCGCATTACTTCGCCGATCAGCGCGATAGCCTATCGCTCAATCCG
>JBKCGW010000106.1:0-3173 GCA_046303175.1 Flavobacteriales bacterium | reverse complement strand
GACCAGCCGTCTGGACCGCCTGAAATTTCGAATGCCCATAGATCTTCAATACCATTGGAATAGCTACCATCGCCATTGTCGTCTTCGCGAAATTGAATGAGCGTTAATCCATTATCGTAGGCTTCAGGTTTGTATATCATGGCATTGAAGAAAACATTGTTCGCGTTGTTGCTGAGAGGGAAGTGCTCCACATTGTAGGCACTGGCCGGCATGTCAATCAAACCGATGAGCCAATCCCAGGTAACGGCACCACCCATATCGTAGTAATTGTTGCCTTGCGCTGCCATTCCATCGCTTCTCACCTGAAAGCTCATGTTGGACCCCGATTGGATGAAGGGCGTCCAGCCCGGGTTTAAGCCCGATTCAAAATCGCTGAGAACAAAACCTTGCAGCGGACGAATAGAAAGAACTTCCAACGTATCGCGAAGCGTATCCAATTGGTTTTCGAACGTGAGCATTACTTCGCATGTTTCCTGGCGGAACATAGGGAGAATAGTCGTCGAGCCGTTCCAGTTGAAATCGACGGTTGAAGAGAACTCTTCATGCACATGGCGCGCTCCTGAAGACATGCCATGCACCTCCAATTTCCAATTCAAATTCTTTGAAAAAGATGCATGGAAATGGGTGGCTTCTCCGGCAGATAAATCGAGCGAGTCGTCACTGATGGTGAGTGTTTCTTCAACGAAGAAAGGTCCGTAGATGTCTTCCAAACTTGGTCCATCGAACGTGTCTTCCGGCTGACAGGCTTGCAGGAAAACGACCGAGGCCAGTGCTGCGTAGTATAGTTTCTTTTTCATGATCAGAAATTGATTTGGTACAACAACATCCATTGCTTGTTCGAATAGAGTGCTTCGTCTAGCTGGTTGGTGTTGTTTAAGAATTGATAGTATTGAACGCTTAAGAATGATTTGTCGCTGAAAGAGTATTTCGCACCAATCGACGCGAGTTGCTCACTGCCTTTCAGGTTGAGTTCTGTAAAGTTAAAGATTTCCTGGTTTTCATCGCGCACGCTTCGAATCTCAAAACCATCGTAGGTAAGCATCTGGAAAGCGGCCAACAAGTGCCACTGCTTTTTCCATTCATAGTCGATTCCGGCCGTCATGATTTGCGACGACAGGTCAACGGATGGCACTGATTCGCTTCCCTGACGTGTTGTGCGGTCGTTGCGGAAGCGCACCTGCACGCTTGCTTCTTTGTCTTTCGATCCAATGTATTGCTTTGCATTGAAGGTCGCGTTCACCTCATAACGCTCGAAATTGCGCAGTGTGGTAGTTCCTTCACCGCGCACTTCCTGTCCGCGGTAGTAGGTTCCCTTGGCGCTAATCGCGCTGTTTTTCTTCTCATACCCGGCCGTGAGGATCATCGCCTGACGATTAGGTGTTGCCTCACCGTAAGGAGTGATGTTGTCGTATTGCGGAGCGAATGCCATCAGATTGGTCTGAAGCTGCATCGTATAGAGGCCCGACTCGCGCATCAAGTCAATCATACTCACCGGACGCAGTGCTTGGTCGTTGCCTACACGTTGAAACGCATTCAGTTGTCCGTTGAAGTTAACACGTTTGGTCTGTGCACCCATGCTGCGGAAGTCGGAGGTTACATACTTCAACTGTGCACTACCGAAATAGCCTTGGGTCGTGTTGTGAATCTTATATTTTCCATCTGCAAACTTTCCTTGCCATTCCGGTATGCTGTCGCTATCGGCTTCGCTGTAGTAAAACTTCGAGCGTCCTGCTTCTGCTTCGATGGTGTGTGTCCAAGCGCCTACGGTGCGGTTGTAGCCGAAGGTTGCTGTCATCACCGGATGGTGGAATATCGTATTGCTGCGCGAGGTGCCAACGATATCAAACACATTCACATAGTTGAAACCAAAGCGCATGTGGGTACTTTGGATAAGGCTCACATTTACACCGCTGAAAATGCGGTCGTTGGTTTGACTGAAATCGGAAGTTTTTACGCGAGTAGCCACGGTTTTAATTCCAATCTCTTTGATCCACTTCCCGAATTCAAATCCAACTTCTGCCGAAGCTCCTTGCTGGCGCCAGCTGTTGTCGTTGTTGTAGAAGTGATCGTAATTCACTACATCGGTTTGCTGTTGCAGTAGAAATGGCACACCGGAAATCATCTCCTGGTTGCTGTTCCACAACGTGTAAGGAGTGAGTTTGTAATTGATGTCGCCTAATTGGTAGCGAACGATACCGCCAGCGACGCCTTTTACATAAAGTTGACGTACATCGAAAGTAACGCCCGCTCCCCAAAATCCGCCGTAGTCGTTGCGCACGCGCACCATGCCCTGAATTTCCATTTGTGGATTGGGGCGCATATTGATTCCCAAATCAACCAGTGTGTTTCCGCTGTTCAACTTGGATGCTGTAACGGTATCTTCCTCGAAATAGGAGTTGTAGTTATCGCTGTAGAACTGTGCGCGTGCTGCTCCCACGAAGGTGATTTTACGCGTGTCTTGTTGCGCCAACGCTGCTGTTCCAAACACGATGCTTGAAACGACGAGGGCTATATGCTTGATTTTCATTTTCACTTAAAAGAATGCTTTGAGTTCTACAATAAGTTCACGACCCTTAAATGCATCGAGCGTGAAGCTCGTGTCTTCAAACGTGTACCAGCGATGACGCAGGTACAAACGTGCGTTTTTCCCTAAATCTACATCGCCGCCAATACCTACTCCGCGTCCATACTGGTTGAGCGGACGGAAGGTTTCTTCGCTGATTTCGGTGAGGTAGTTGCCGAGCGTACGTTCTACACCGGCATAGGCGTTGAAAAGGAAGCGAGGCGTTACTCGGAAGTACCATTCGATTTCACTGGCATATTGGCGGATGTAAGCTTTTTCCGATGTAACCGGAATAGCAGACCAGTCACGTGAGCATGTGTTGGCTTGGAACAAAGCGAAGAAATAACTTTCATGTCCTGCGATGTCGTGCTCGTATTTCAACTGTATCTCTGCAGCGTTGAAAAATTTCTTGTTGACAACCACACCCATCGAATCATCGGAAAGAGTTACGGTTTCATACACGTCGCGGTATACGTCTGAGTAGCGACCATAGGGACCAATGTTGGCCGGGAAGTTCCAGCGCCAAAAGCGTGAACGGGTGAATTGGTTAACGGGGTGTCCAACGGTAATGACTGCTGCTGCGGGTTTTAATTCGGCTGATGAGCCGATA
>JBKCGW010000105.1:0-5105 GCA_046303175.1 Flavobacteriales bacterium | reverse complement strand
ACGTCGCAATCGGCCAGCGAAAATTGGTACTACTGGTTCAGCTCAATCATTCAGCTGCGCTATCAGCTATAATTACTTTTCCAGTATCGACCGAATGTCCGGCTTGAAGTAGTTAGCGCTCTTCATCACCTTCCCATCTTCGCGGTAAATAGGCTCTCCGTTATCGTCGAGTTTCGACATGTTCGATCGTTGGATTTCTTCGAATACCTCGGCTATTTTGTGCTGCAAGCCATGCGCATTGATGGTGCCGCATAAAATGTACAGCATATCGCCCAAGGCATCAGCGATTTCAACGATGTCGCCATTTTGTGCTGCTTCGAGATACTCCTCGTTTTCTTCTTTCATCAGGTTGAAACGCAGCGTAAGCTCTTGCTCACTCAATATTCCGGTAGGTTCATGTCGCACCGGAAGTTTAAATGCCTCGTGAAAGTCTTTTACGTGTTCTATGCTACGGGCAAGTGTTAATGTCTCTTTGTCGGAAGTCATGGGAGTTGTTTTGAGGATGCGAAGTTGTTAAATAACAGGGTCATCATAATTCGAATTTATAAACACTCAAGCACATCACGTTGATAATGAATAGGTGAGCGTAATTGCAGGAGTACCCGAATTTCTTTTGGTTTACTGCATTGAAGCGTTATCCATTTTTATTTTAGCGCCCTACTAATTTTTCACCATGAAACAAACATTTACTAATCTCAACAAACTTTTGCTGCTGTTATTGATGACAGTAGTGAGTTTTTCTGCATCGGCGCAATGCCCCGATGATGGCGTCCTCTGGGACGTTGATTTAACACCGGCCGGTCCGGGACAAACCGGGTCTTTCGCTTGTGCCTACGGTGGCGAGTTTTATTATTTCTCTGCTGTAGCCGGTGAAACCTATTACGTTACTTCTTGCGGAACCCCATGGGATTCGCAGATTACTATGCGTGATGATTTCGGTAATCTACTTGCATTTGACGACGATTCTGCTCCATGTGGAGGCGGCGCTGCTGCTATCACATGGACTGCCACCTTCGATGGTTTGGTGAAGGTTCAAATCAATGAATTCGATTGTACTACAAATACGATCTGCGGTGATCTAGCGGTTACCTGGGTTACGGGAAGCGTAACGTTGGGCTGCACCGATCCCTTGGCATTGAACTACAACATCGACGCAACAGTCGATGATGGTTCATGTGTTTTCTTGGAGGGTTGTACCAATCCGTTGGCAAACAATTTTAACCCGGAAGCTGTGATTGATGATGGCTCATGCACCTTTGATCTTATCTGCGATTGCGCGGGTATACAGCACACTGCCGGTGTGCTTGTTTGGATAGGTGATACCTACGCTGACGACGGCTCATTCAATTGGGAAGGTCAACCTGTTGACTTCAACTGTGCTACCTGGGGTTACGACTGCGGCGACATCGTGGGCGCTCCGGTAGATGATCCATTTGCGGTTTGCTTAGGCAACTTGCCTCCCAACAGCGGTTGTTTTGATATAATCTTCGGTTGTACCGATCCATTGGCTAACAACTACAACATCGATGCGACTGCAGACGACGGTTCATGTACATACGATATTGCCGGATGTACTGACCCATTGGCCAATAACTACGATCCTTTTGCGAACATCGAAGACGGATCATGTACCTACGGCACTTGCAGCAACTTCATCATGGAAGTGAATCAAACGCCGTGTATTTGGGATGAAACAGCGCAGACCTATGAGCCCGGCGCCGATTTCATCTTCTTCTTTGATGGTGGTTGCACCGTGGCTACGTTGGTTATTAACCTCGGAGGAACAGAATTTCCTTTCGCGATTGAAGCTCCATTCAACGTTAGCGGAAGCCAGTTCTCACTCGTAGGATTCCCGAACGCTGCTGCTTTTAGCGCATACTATGTGCTTAGCGACGGAACAGCCAGCGATGTGTTCGATTTTGTATTGACAGACTGCTCAGAGGAGCCACTGATTTGCGACTGCGCAGGTACTGCACACAGCATTGGAGTTCTATCTTGGATTGGCGATACGTTCGCCGATGATGGAGCTTTCACTTGGGGTGGCCAACCAGTAGACTTTAACTGTGCTACTTGGGGGTATGACTGCGGTGATATCGTTGGCGCTCCTGCTGAAGATCCAAACGGTGTTTGCTTGGGTAACCTTCCTCCAAACAACGGTTGTGCGGTGGACGTAATTTTCGGTTGTACCGATCCTGCAGCCAACAACTACAACATAGATGCTACAGCCGATGACGGTTCTTGTACCTACAATGTATTCGGTTGTACTGATCCATTGGCAAACAACTACAACTTGGACGCTACCATCGATGATGGAAGCTGTTCTTATGGTTTGTGTGAAAACCTCGAGTTGGGCGTTCAGCAAGTTCCTTGTCAACAAGATGACACCGGTGCTCTTGCTCCCGGTGTAGACTTCACCTTTAACTACAGCGGTGGTTGCCTTGTGCAGCAGCTCGTGGTCGTTGTTGATGGTGTAGAATTCCCATTCGATATTGTTGCTCCCGACAACGTGAGCGGTTCAACATTCGGTCTGTCAGGATTCGCTGAAAATGCAACATACGTTGCTTATTTCACTCTTTCTGATGGCTCGGCCAGCATGGAAACAGAGTTTACTGTAGCTCCTTGCTCTCAAGATCCTCTGATTTGTGACTGCGATGGAAATGCTCACACCATTGGTGTACTTTCATGGATTGGCGACACATTCGCTGATGATGGCACATACACTTGGGCAGGCCAAACCGTAAACTTCAATTGTGCTACATGGGGTTACGACTGCGGCGACGTAGTGGGCGCTCCTGCTGAAGATCCAAACGGTGTTTGCTTGGGTAACCTTCCTCCAAACAATGGTTGTGCGGTGGACGTAATTTTCGGTTGCACCGATCCTACTGCCAACAACTACAACATGGATGCTACAGCTGATGATGGTTCTTGCACCTACGATGTGTTTGGTTGCACAGATCCAACAGCAAACAACTACAACATGGACGCTACCATCGATGATGGCTCTTGCACCTATGGAGCATGCTCTAACCTCGTGTTGGATGCTGTGCAGATGCCTTGTACTCCTGATGCAGATGATGTGTTGAATCCTTCAGTGGACTTCACATTTAACTTCGACGGTGGTTGCACCGTAGCTACAGTGGTGGTTGTGTTGGATGGAACAGAGATTCCATTTGATGTAGCTGCTCCTGATAACGTAGCAGGCAGCGTGTTTGGTTTGGTAGGATTCCCTGCTAACGTTTCTTACAGCGCATACTACACATTGACAGACGGAACAGTAAGTCCAACATTCGATTTCGCAACAGGCGATTGCTCACAGGATGCATTGATTTGCGACTGCGCAGGAACAGCTCACACTATTGGCGTATTGTCATGGTTGGGTGATACCTATGCTGATGATGGTGCCTACAACTGGGCAGGTCAGCCGGTAGACTTCAACTGCTCTACATGGGGTTATGACTGTGGTGACGTAGTAGGTGCTCCTGCTGAAGATCCATACGATGTTTGTGGCGGTAACTTGCCTCCAAACAACGGTTGTGCTCCAGACGATGTATTCGGTTGCACCGATCCATTGGCTAACAACTACAACCCGGATGCTACTGTAAACGACGGTTCTTGTACCTACGATGTATTGGGTTGCACAGATCCAGCAGCTAACAACTACAACCCTGCTGCGAACGTAGATGATGGTTCTTGCACCTATGGTTCTTGCACTAACTTGGTTCTTACTGCGCAGCAGACACCATGTCAGCAGGACAACGCCGGAGTATTGAATCCGGGTGTAGACTTCACCTTCACATTGGACGGTGGTTGCACCGTAGCTTCTATCGTGGTAACACTCGATGGTACAGAATTCCCATTCGATGTAGTAGCTCCGGATAACGTGAGCGGCAGTGTGTTCCCATTGACAGGGTTCCCTGCAAACTCAACCTTCACTGCTTATTATGTGTTGGCTGATGGTACTGTGAGCGATGTATTTGAATTCTCAGTGGGTGATTGCTCACAAGATCCAATTATCTGCGACTGTGATCAAAACGAACACACGATTGGCGTATTGAGCTGGATTGGCGACACGTTTGCTGATGATGGTGCATACACTTGGGCAGGTGTTCCTGTAAACTTCAACTGTGCTACATGGGGTTATGACTGCGGTGATATCGCAGGTGCTCCTGCAGAAGATCCATACGGTGTTTGTGATGGCAACTTGCCTCCAAGCAACGGTTGTGGCATCATCGCTGTTGAAGAGATTACTTCTATGAACATCGAAGCATATCCAAACCCAACTTCAGGCATGATCACGTTGGTGAATCGTGGTGAAGGTGGCAGCAAGCAGATTCGTGTGTTTGATCAAACCGGAAAGCTCCAGTTTGCTGAACAGCGCACAATGGCTGCCGGTTCTTCTGAAATGTTCAACTTGTCGGCCCTTGCAGCAGGTACATACCATGTACAGGTTGTAGGTAACAATGGTGTTTCGAATATCACGGTAGTGGTTCAGAAATAATCGAACAGATAGATACTAAAAAAGCCCTCCCGGTATCGGGGGGGCTTTTTTTATACCTTAAAACGTTTTCGAAAAGCTGGAACTTTTCAGTTAACCAAAACAACCATTTAATACGTACCAATTAATTCCTTGTGGGTTAGACGCGAGCGGGGAAGGGGAGGTTGCATCTACTGGGTACTGGTTACTGGGTACTGGGTACTGGTTACTGGGTACTGGGTACTGGTTAAAATTTATGGGAATCAAGTTATTAAGTTTTCTGGTAATTGGTCCCCAGTCCCCAGTCCTCAGTCCCCACCATAATTTCCTGTACTCACTTTTGTCACCATCGCTATCTCATGTATATTTGCCGCCGCAATTGGGGGTATAGCTCAGCTGGCTAGAGCGCTTGCATGGCATGCAAGAGGTCATCGGTTCGAATCCGATTATCTCCACTTTAAAAATCCCGAACGAGTTGTTTTACAATGAGTTCGGGATTTTTTCTTGCGATTTATGCCACATTTATGCCACATTTTTGGCGGTTTTTTCTTTACGAATGGAAAAATTCGTGGGTAAAATCGAGTGAAGAAAAGTAGGATTGAGGGAGTAAATCACTTCAAAACATCTAGTG
>JBKCGW010000104.1:0-3632 GCA_046303175.1 Flavobacteriales bacterium | reverse complement strand
ACTTGAAATCGCTAAAACGCACAATGACGTCCTTCGGATAAAACGAAGCCGCAATGGTGGCGATTCCCTGCGAAAGCTTATCAACGAAGTAGGACTGCTTATCGGGATACCCTTTGGTGACACGGTTTATATACTCGCGCTCTTCGGGGTTCCCCAAAACTTCGAAGCGAGCCAATGCCATGGGGTGAATTTTGATTGAATTCGTAATGAGAAATTCCATGCGCAACAACCCTACACCATCGTTGGGGAAGAACGACCATTCATAGGCCTTTTCAGGATCGGCCAATACCAACATGGGAGCAGTTGTAGTTGTTGGGATTTTATCGATGCGATGCTCGGTAACCGTCCAGGGCATTTTCCCTCGATGCACCTTCCCTATTTTGCCTTCCGTGCAATTGACGGTAATCCACTCACCATCTGCAATAAGCTCCGTTGCATGGGTTGAACCCACCACCGCTGCAACTCCCAACTCGCGCGCTACGATGGCAGCATGGCTTGTTCTTCCTCCGTGATTGGTAACAACGGCAGAAGCTTTCTTCATCACCACATCCCAATCGGGATTGGTGTTTTCCGTTACCAGCACATCGCCCGGTTCAATGCGATGCGCTTCATCTATTGACGATAGAACACGCGCCCTTCCGGCTGCTATTTCAGTACCTATCGCTTGACCTTCGCAAATCGTTCCGAATTTTTTATCGATTGAATATTCCAACAGCACCAACCGGTCGCGGCGCGCATGCACCGTTTCCGGCCGCGCCTGCACGATGTATAAATCCTGACTGTACCCATCCTTGGCCCATTCGATATCCATTGGCTTACCGTAGTGTTGCTCAATACGCATCGACCAAATGGCGAGGCGCGCAATTTCTTCATCCGACAACACCCAACTCAATCGTTTCGCCTCACTCGTAGGTCGATTCTGAACACCCACTCCCACCGACGAATAACTCAAGGTAAGGGCTTTCGATCCCAATCGCTTTTGAATGATACCTCGCTTACCCGCCAACAGCGAGGGTTTGAACACATGAAATTCATCGGGTTCTACCTTGCCCTGCACAACGTTATCGCCTAGGCCCCAAGCGCCGGTAACGACCACCACCTCCGAAAAACCGGTATCGGGATCAACCGTGAAGCACACACCGGAAGAAGCCAAATCAGCGCGTATCATCATTTGCACTCCCACCGACAACTGTGCGTCGTAAATGGAATACCCGCGATCGATGAGATACTTGAGCGCCCGTGCATTGAAGAGCGATGCATAGCACTTTTTCACCGCACTGACGAGTTCATCCTTCCCATGAATATTAAGGAATGACTCGTATTGTCCTGCAAAACTTGCATCTGCCAAATCTTCAGCCGTGGCACTGCTGCGCACCGCGACATGCGTGTCGGGCCCATGCTTTTGGAGTAACGCGTCGTAAGAGAGCATCATCTCGTCTACCACTTCCTGGGGTAATTCGGCTGCAATCACCAGACGCTTCAATTCGTCCGATACGGTCTGCAAGTTCCCTAAAGCGATGTGGTCAATCTTTTCCAACAATGCTCGCACCTGTTCCGACAACGAGCCCTTCTTCATGAAAGCGTCGAAACCATGAACGGTGATGGCAAAGCCCGAGGGCACTTTGATATCGAGATGACTTAGATGTTGTGAAAGTTCACCGAGTGAAGCGTTCTTGCCGCCCACCAATGGGACATCTTGGATGCCGATTTCCTGAAACGTTTTAATGAAATTCATCGTGTTGGATTTGGTATTGCATAAGTACCTGCGACCCAACCGCGTTTGCATGAGATACTACAGAGTGCGTTGTGACACTCATCATCAACCCTGCATTGGCGGTTCAAAACGAGCGATGCGTTGTCAGACCTGAAATAAGCCGTACTTTTGCCGCTCCATTGAAAAACGATGAAACGCATTACTGAATACCGCAAGCTCCTCAACGTAGCGCAGGACGCGAGTTTAAAAGAACTCAAGACCGTTTACCGCAACCTCATGAAGGAGTGCCACCCCGACAAATTCCCCGACAATGCTGAGCTGCGCATGCAGGAAGAAGAGCGCAGCAAGAACATCATTGAGGCGTATCACTTTTTGGTGAGCATTGCCCCCGAAACATTGGCCGAGGTGGAAGCAGATTATCAGGTAACACTGGCTTCCTGCGGTATCGTCGATTTCACCTATGAAAAGCAAGTACTCACCGTTCACTTCATGGACGGAAGTATTTATGAATACTATGGAGTGCCGCGCAACATCTATATCAAGATGGCTAACTCCGATTCGTATGCACGCTTTGTGCGCAGACACATAGCGGGTACGTATGTGTATCGCAGCACGCAGAAGCGCACGCCTACTATCAACCTTTGATTTTTTCAGACCCCGCATGCAATCGCCTACACGCAAATCGCCCATGCACGAGCGCAACATCCACCGCGATGGCTACGATATGGCCGCGCTGAGCAATGCGTTTCCTGCGTTAAGCGAATTCATTGTAACGAGTCAGGCGGGTACAGCTACCATCAACTTCACCGACCAGCGGGCGGTGCTTGCATTGAACCAAGCCCTACTCGCTCACCAATACGGCATTGAAGGCTGGAACTTGCCCGAAGGATATTTATGTCCGCCCGTTCCCGGACGCGCCGATTACATTCACCACGTGGCCGATTTACTGGCTGCGTCCAACCGCGGAGCCATACCAGAGGGTATCAGCACCCGCGTATTGGATATCGGTGTAGGTGCCAACGTTATTTATCCCATCATAGGACGCAAGTCGTATGGTTGGTCGTTTACCGGCAGCGACATCGATGAGCGAGCGCTTCAATCGGCAGGGGAAATCATACAGCGCAACGAACTGTTGCAAGAGCACGTGAATGTGAAACTGCAGAAGAACGCATCACACTTTTTCAAAGGCGTCATTGGCAACGAAGACGAATTTGACCTGGTAGTTTGCAATCCACCCTTTTACGCCAACGAAGCCGAGGCATCGGAGGCAGCAGGCCGCAAATGGAAGAATCTCGGCAAAGGCAAAGACATGGGCAACAAGCGCAATTTCGGAGGTCACACGAACGAGTTGTATTGCGAAGGCGGCGAGTTGCAGTTCATCCGCAAAATGATCGAAGAAAGTTTCTTCTTTGCCCGCAAATGTTACTGGTTCACTACGCTTGTATCCAAACAAGAGCACATGCATCAGCTGCACCGCACCTTGCAAAAGGTAAAGGCCACCGATGTAAAAGTCATTCACATGTCGCAAGGCCAGAAAAGCAGTCGCATCCTAGCCTGGACACTCCTTCATCCCGAGCAGCAGCGCGAATGGCGCTCAAGGCACTTCTGGGAGTGAGGTGAAATTCAATCCGCTTAGTCTACTCATTCTGTTTCGCCTTCTCTTCCTGTATCCTAAAGTCTAAAGGAGAATGGAGAATGGAGAAGTCCTACCAAATGAACATACGCTCCTCATTCGTGAATTCGTGAATTCGTGGCATTCGTGACATTTAATTCGTGAATTCGTGGCGCCCAAAAAAAAACCGGACCATTCAACTTGAACGATCCGGCTTGTACCCGGGACGGGAATCGAACCCGTACAATCATTACTGATCGCAGGATTTTAAGTCCTGTGCGTCTACCAGTTCCGCCACCCGGGCGG
>JBKCGW010000103.1:0-1606 GCA_046303175.1 Flavobacteriales bacterium | reverse complement strand
GTGGTCGAGCATGTATTCCACTTGTTTGTATTTGATGCTGGCACGTTCGGCTTCCGAAGCGCGCTTTTCCATGAGTGAACTGTGTTTGCACTTCACTTCGTAATCGTTTGGATTTACGCTGTTGCCGCCGTCGAGGTAGTGTTGCAGCAGTCGGTGAGCCATTACATCGGGGTAGCGACGAATGGGCGAGGTGAAGTGTGTATAGTACTCGAATGAAAGACCAAAGTGACCGATGTTGTTGGTGGAGTATTCCGCCTTCGCCATGGTGCGAATGGCCATGTTTTTAATGATGTCCTCTTCTGCGTGCCCCTTTACTTGCTCCATCAATGATTTGATGAGCGTGGAAGGATTGATGTTGGACTGACGAGGAATGCTGTAGCCCAAGTGCTTGATGAATGTTTTTAGCTGAAGGAGCTTGCCGTCGTCGGGTGTGTCGTGAATGCGGTACACGTAGGTGCGCTCTTGGCCGTTCACTTTGTTTTTACCTATGAATTCACCCACCTTCTTGTTGGCGAGCAGCATAAACTCTTCAATGAGCTGGTTGGAGTCTTTCATGACCTTGATGGTAACGCCCACCGGCTTGCCCATGTCATCGAGTTTGAACTTCACCTCTTCGGTATTGAAGTCGATAGCACCTGCTTGAAAACGCTTGGCTCGCATTTTCTTGGCAAGCATGTCGAGATGTGTAATCTCGTCGGCGAAATTGCCTTTGCCTGTTTCAATGATTTCCTGCGCCTCCTCATAGGTGAAGCGACGATCGGAATAGATAACGGTTCTTCCAAACCACGACGACTTGAGGTTGGCATCGTCGTCCAATTCAAAGACGGCCGAGAAGCAGAGTTTTTCCTCTTTGGGTCGCAGCGAGCACAACTCGTTGGACAGGCGCTCGGGGAGCATCGGTATGGTGCGGTCTACCAGGTAAACCGAGGTAGCGCGCACGTAGGCCTCCTTTTCGAGCATGGTGTCGGGCTTCATGTAGTGCGACACATCGGCGATGTGAATGCCTACTTCGGTGAGGCCGTTTTCCAATTTGCGGTAGGAGAGTGCATCGTCGAAATCCTTCGCGTCGAATGGATCGATGGTGAAGGTGCTGATTTTTCGGAAATCGCGACGCTTGGCTATTTCATCGGCGGTGATGTCGGTTGCTATTTTTTCAGAGTCCGCAATGACCTCTTCCGGGAATTCGTAGGGTAGTCCGAATTCGGCAATGATGGCGTGCATCTCTACCTGGTGCGATCCGGGTTTGCCGAGCACCTTCGTTATTCTTCCGAATGGTTTGCGGTCGGGCTTGGTCCACTCGGTTATTTCGGCAATCACCTTTTCGCCGTGTTTGGCGCCGTTGTATAGTTCTTTCGGGATGTAGAAGTCGACGTGAATTCGCTGATCGGAAGGGATGAAAAACGCGTGGTCTTTCGACATTTCGATGATGCCCACATAGTTCTTTCTGCCGCGTTCCACAACCCGTGTTACTCGCGCTTCAGGTCGGCGCGCTTTGGAATTGAATTGAATTTCGACAGTATCGCCCCAAAGTGCGAAACCGGTATTACCCTTGGCAATCTCGATGTCGTCCTTCATGCCGGGTATACTCACAAAGCCACGTCCGAAC
>JBKCGW010000102.1:0-4782 GCA_046303175.1 Flavobacteriales bacterium | reverse complement strand
GTAAAAACGATGGTCGTGGCCCTCAGGACCGTGCATCCAGTCCACAACGACCTGCTGAACGACCAAAAGATGGTGGCAATCAGCCACGTCCGGAGCGTCCGGAGCGACAGCCGCGTGCAGATCGTGGTGAGCGCGGAGAACGTGGTGAACGTCCACAGCAACCACAGCAGCAAAACCGCCCGAAACAAGGCCCTCCACGTGAAGGCAATAACCCGCGCGGTGAGCAGCGTGGTCCACGAGAACCGAACGGACCGGCACAAGGCGGTAACCCGGCACAGGCAGACAACAATGCGCCGAAAGGCGATCGTCCGCCACGCGGCGAAGGAGGCGGACGCCGTCATCCTCGAAACCGCGGCCCCAAAGGCAATCCACCTGCTCCGGCAAACCCACCCGCATGAGAAACATACTTCTTCTAATCTCTCTGGCACTTGGCGCTGTAGCCTGTGAAACCCCGAGCGAATTCGAGGGAAATCAACCCATCGATCCGGATGGGTGGAAAGCGTCCGATGCCATTCATTTCGAGTTCGAAACCAATGACACGGTTAAACTGCACAACTTCTACCTCGATGTCAGAAACCGGGAAGACTACGCCTTTAGCAACCTGTTCTTCTTTGTAGAGATGGAATTTCCAAATGGAAAAAAGTCTGTTGACACCGTTGAATGCATGCTGGCAAACGAACACGGACAATGGCTGGGACCGCCTACTGCCAACCTGTACGACCATGAATTTCTCTATCAGCGAGCAAAACAATTCCCACTTGGCGGACGATACAAAATCGATATCCGTCAGGGTATGCGCACCGATGCCCTGAAAGGCATTACAGACGTGGGTTTCAAACTCACACACACAGAGCAGTAACCTTCTGCCAAAAAGCGCTATTTGAACTCGGAAAAAATTCGGCTGTTTAGGCTGTTGATACTAGGCATCCGATTAATTTTACCGCCAATTCAAAAAACCCGTTCAGGAAGTCTATGGAATCAACACCGTCTATGGTAGAGCAATACTTACCCATCGTTGCTATGGCAGTAATCGCTCTTGGCTTTGTAGTCACCACCATGCTTGCCACACATTGGCTTGGACCCAAGCGCAAAACGCAAGTGAAAAGCGACCCATTCGAATGCGGTGTTGAAGTACAAGGAAACGCTCGTTCGCCCTTTTCCATCAAGTATTTCCTCGTAGCCATCCTCTTCGTTCTATTCGATGTGGAGGTTATCTTCATGTACCCTTGGGCAGTGAACTTCAAAGAACTCGGAGTGTTTGGTTTGATAGAGATGTTTTCTTTCATGGCGCTCATGATTGTAGGCCTAGTTTACATCATCCGCCGTGGCGCATTGAAATGGGAATAACAAACCCTGTTCACCTCTCTCATCTACTCGTTTCCGATAAATCTCATTTTCAAGATGACAACCAACGTTGATATTAAAAGCGATTACAAACCCGAAGGCTTCGAAGGCCAAGGCTTTTTCGCTACCAGTCTCGACAAAGCAGTAGGATTGGCTCGCGCCAACTCACTATGGCCTTTGCCTTTTGCCACTTCATGCTGTGGTATCGAATTCATGGCAACCATGGCTTCGCACTACGACTTGTCGCGCTTCGGTATGGAGCGTTTGAGCTTCTCACCGCGCCAGGCCGATTTGCTCATGGTAATGGGAACCATCTCTAAGAAAATGGCCCCCATTCTGCGCCAAGTGTATGAGCAAATGGCTGAGCCAAAATGGGTATTGAGCATGGGCGCATGCGCCAGCAGTGGTGGCATTTTCGACACCTACTCCGTACTCCAAGGAATCGATCGCATTATACCGGTCGACGTATACATTCCGGGTTGTCCGCCTCGCCCCGAGCAAGTGCTCGATGGTATTCTCAAAATTCAAGAGCTTGCTAAAAACGAGTCACGCACACGCCGCACCTCGCCCGAATACAAAGCCATGCTCGCCAAATACGGTCTCGAATAATGCATCACGAAATACATCCCAATGCATCACCTGCAACCATAGAGTTGCACAATCACATTAAAGATGCACTCCTTCAGTCCTTCGATAATGATATCACGGGTTCACAAATCGATTACGATTTCCCGGTTTTCACGGTAGCTAAAAATCGCATTCACGATGTTCTGGAATTTTTGAAGAACAGTGAAAACATGGGATTCAAATTCCTCACCACCCTATGCGGAGTGCATTACCCGGAAAACAAAGGAAGCGAGTTTGCTCTGGTGTATCAGCTGCACAACATGGAGAAGAACCACCGTGTGCGCATCAAAATATTCATGGCCACCGCCGATTTGAATGTACCAACGGCCACCGACCTGTGGCTCGGTGCCCACTGGATGGAGCGCGAAGCTTTCGACTTCTACGGCTTCCGTTTTCAAGGCCACCCCGACTTGCGACGCATCCTCAACATGGATGAGATGAATTACCATCCGCTGCGCAAAGAATACGCGCTGGAAGATGCCGGACGCGACGATAAAGAAGATAAATATTTCGGACGATAAGATCATGAAAGGAACTTCAGGAAACATCGGACAAACCTTCGCGACAGCGTCGCAGGTTACAGATCAGAAGGATTACTCCATTCTCAATCTTGGTCCAACACACCCTGCTACGCACGGTATCTTTCAAAACATCCTTACCATGGATGGAGAGATTATCGTGAAGGCAGAACCTACCATCGGCTACATTCACCGCGCTTTCGAAAAGCTCGCAGAACGCCGACCTTACAACCAGATTACTCCCATCACCGACCGACTCAACTACTGCTCGTCACCCATCAACAACATGGGATGGCACATGACGGTTGAGAAACTCATCGGTTGTGAAGTACCCAAGCGCGCGCAATATCTGCGCGTGATCATCATGGAGCTTTCGCGCATTGCCGACCACATTGTGTGTGATACCGTAATCGCGGTGGATACAGGAGCCATGACCGGCTTCTTGTACCTGTTCCAGTGGCGAGAAAAAATCTACGAGATTTTCGAAGAGATATGCGGAGCACGCCTTACAACCAACATAGGTCGTATTGGCGGCTTGGAGCGCGATTTCAATGAAAAAGCATGGAACCGAATTCATGCGTTCATGAAAGAGTTTCCAAAAGCACTCAGTGAGTTCGACAAGCTCGTTACCCGCAACCGTATATTCATGGATCGCACCATCAACTGCGGCCCTATCAGCGCTGAAAATGCGCTGGCTTACAGCTTCACAGGTCCCAACTTGCGCGCTGCCGGTGTTGACTATGACGTGCGTGTGATGAGTCCGTATTCATCGTACGAAGATTTCGATTTCATCATTCCTGTTGGAACCAACGGCGACACGTACGACCGTTACATGGTGCGTATGGAAGAGATGTGGCAGAGTATGCGCATCATCGAACAGGCCATCAAGAACATGCCCGATGGTGCCTACCACGCGGAAGTTCCAGAGTTCTATTTGCCTCCCAAAGAAGATGTGTACAGCAAAATGGAAGCACTCATCTATCAATTCAAAATTGTAATGGGTGAAACCGATGTACCAAAAGGAGAAGTATACCATGCGGTTGAAGGAGGCAATGGTGAATTAGGATTCTACCTCATCAGCGATGGAGGGCGCACGCCGTATCGCTTACACATGCGCCGTCCATGCTTCATTTATTACCAGGCATATCCATCCATGATTGAAGGTGGCATGCTCAGCGACGCCATCCTCACCATGAGTAGCATGAACGTAATCGCAGGAGAACTCGACGCATAAATATTTACGACACACACAGCATCATGTCTGATAAAAAAGAATACAAATTTTCGGAGGAGACGTTGGCAACTGCTCAGCGCATCATTCGAAGATATCCGGAAGGAAAACAAAAGAGCGCGCTCATTCCACTGTTGCACTTAGCGCAAGCTGAATTCGACGGATGGTTGAGTCCCGGAGCGATGGACTGCGTTTCTGCTTTGCTGAACATTCAGCCCATCGAAGCCTATGAAGTAGCTTCATTCTATTCGATGTTCAATTTGAAGCCCGTTGGAAAGTGTGTCATCGAAGTATGCCGCACTTCTTCATGCTGGTTGCTTGGCGCGGAAGACATTGTGCGCCACATCGAAAAGAAACTCAACATTCACGTTGGCGAAACAACCACCGACGGAATGTTCACCCTGAAAACGGTGGAGTGTTTGGGTTCATGTGGCACTGCACCTATGCTGCAATGCGGAGGTGATTACTACGAGAATCTCACGTTTGACAAAGTCGACAACATGCTCGACAAAATGAAACAGGACGGTAAGCGCCGTGTGTACACTAAAGACGATATGATCAACATCTGATGGGACGCAAACTATTACTCGCAAACGACCATATTGAGGGCATCCGTAAACTGGATGTGTATCGCAAGCATGGCGGTTATTCATCGCTCGAGAAGGCGCTGAAAACAATGACCCCCGAACAGGTGGTTGAAGAAGTGAAGGCCAGCGGCCTGCGCGGACGCGGAGGAGCAGGCTTCCCTACCGGTATGAAGTGGAGCTTCATTGCTAAGCCTGCCGGTGTGCCTCGCTACGTAGTGTGCAACGCCGACGAAAGCGAACCGGGCACATTCAAGGATCGCTACCTGATGGAGCGCATTCCTCACTTGCTTATTGAAGGTATGATTGCGTCTAGCTTCGCCTTGGGAGCTCGCACTTCGTTCATCTATATACGCGGCGAATATTTTTACGTAGCACGCATTCTCGAGCAAGCAATTGCAGAGGCCTACGAAGCCGGACTCCTCGGAAAGAACATCCTCAACTCCGGTTTCGACCACGACTGCTATGTGCAGGTGGG
>JBKCGW010000101.1:0-1869 GCA_046303175.1 Flavobacteriales bacterium | reverse complement strand
ATAATCAAATAGCGCCTGAAAAGTGAAGCCCTTGGGCAATTTGAAAATGGCGTTGGTTTTCGTCCACCAGCTTGCTTGCTTGTTCGTGAGGCTGGCACTGATGTTCGTTCCATCAATGGCAGACTGGTAGAGGTTGAGGTTGGCTGTAAGGTCAAACCAAGATGTTATGCTCGTTCTGCTTACCAATTCCAATCCCAAGGCCGTGCTGCTTTTTGCATTGTCGTAGGTGTTAATCACAATGTCGCGCTGCATGATGGGGTTGTATTCCGTAATCTGATTGCGAATGGTTAGGTTCGTGATGTATCGGGCATATGCTGTAGCGATGAAGACGTTTTTCTTGTTGTATGACTTCTGGTAGCTCAACTCCGCCAGGTGCGTGAACTCCGGTTGCAACTCCGGATTACCTCTGCTCACATTCAAGCTGTCGCTGTAATCCACAAAGGGTATGAGCTGCATAAACGATGGACGGTTTATCTTACGAGAAAGCGCCAGTTGCACATCTTGCGTTTCGCTGATTACACGGGTAAGGTAGAGTGAAGGGAACAGGCTAATGGGATATTGAACTTTGAAGGATAGGTCTGTGTCGCGCAACTTTCCTTGGTAATTACTGCTCTCTGCTCGCAGACCAACCTGGTATTTCCAATTTTCGGCATTCTTGGAAACGGTTCCATAGGCGGCATACACTTGATCCACAAACTCATAGTTCACCAACAATCCCGGCAGCTCTTCATATTCACCGGTAGTTTCGTTCAGGCGAAAGTTGTCATAGATACTTTCGTAGTGTCGCACAGAGCCACGAACACCGGCTTCCACTTTTAGCTTATCGCTTATCTTGTTGGTGAAGTCGGTTTGCGTAGTGTAGAGTTGCATTTTACCACTTCCTTTTTGCTGCTGAATACTTGCCATTGCATCGGAATAGCGACTCACATAATCACCCTGAAAGCTGCTTTCAATGATGTTCACGTTGATGTCGGAGGTCAGTTCAGTGCCCTCTTTGGCGAACAGGTGTTTGTAAAGCAGGCTAGTTCCCAGGTTTTGGAACTGACGGTTGGTCTCTGAATTTCTCAAGTAGCTGCTGCTCCCTGTTTCAATACCATCCACGAGTGTATCGGTTTGTGCATCGATGGAGTCGAGCGGATTGAATTGTCCTTTGGTAATGCTCTGCGATAGTGTTAGGGTATTGCGGTTGTCGGCAAACCAGTCGATACCAGCTTTTCCACTGAGGAAATAACCCAAGTTGGTTGAGGTCTGTTCCTGATACAAATGTGTAGTGTCGGTTGAAAGGTATGTATCGCGATTGGTATAACCACGGCTGATGCTCTTTCGTTGGTTGTAGTTGCCGTTGGCGAAGAAGTTGAATTTACCCTGGCGCAGGTTGATGTCGCCGCCAACGTTTGTACGCGGACGACTATCGGCTCCGGCTCGCAAGCTACCGTTGTACCCCATGCCGCGGTTGTGTTTCATCACGATGTTGACGATACCGCCACCTCCGCCACTTGCATCGTACTTCGCAGAAGGATTGGTAATCACCTCCACCTTCTGAATTGCATCGGCAGGAATCTGATCGATCGTAAGGGTGGTGGGGCGACCATCTATGAAAATCTGGGGTGCCGCATTTCGCATGCTCACATTTCCATCGAGGTCTACTTGCACCGACGGAATGTTTCTTAAAACATCTTCTGCAGTTCCTCCTGCGTTCATAGGATTTTTCTCGACGTCGTAGATGCGCTTATCAAATTCTATCTTGTAATCGCTGTCGCCTCCATCGATGACCACTTCTTTCATGGTGCTGCTTACCGCCAGTTTGATGTTTCCCAAATCCTTTTCGGGCATGCCCATGCCTTGGCCGGCATTGAGCGTGAATTTGCT
>JBKCGW010000100.1:0-2569 GCA_046303175.1 Flavobacteriales bacterium | reverse complement strand
CAACGCACGTCGCGCATCGATATCCAATCGCTTGCAGCGGGTGTGTACACACTCCGTGTAGTTAACGGCGGTGTTAACTACAATGGGCGCGTTGTGAAGCAATAGGTAAAAGAGTAATCGGAAAAGGGGTAAGGTATAAGGTATAAGTTAAACACTTCACCACCTTACCCCTTATCCGATTACCCCTTACCCCTTACCGCCCTTTGTTTACAACCTCGCATCCCGTGTTCATAAACCAACGTCGCTGCGAGAATAAGACGTCCTAGATTTGCCCTGAAACGATTTTTACATGATTGCAAGACTGCCGTTCACAGAAATGTAGCGGCAGTTTTGCTTTTTATACCTTTGAGGTCAACGAAATTACCGTGAGTACCGTCGACGAAAAAGATACATCCTCTGTTGTAGAAACCCCGCTCATGAAGCAGTACAACAGCATCAAGGTGAAATACCCTGATGCGCTGTTGCTATTTCGCGTAGGCGACTTCTACGAAACGTTTGGTGAAGATGCTGTGAAGGCTGCACGCATTCTCGGTATCGTGCTCACCAAGCGCAAGAACGGTGCTGCAGCCTATGTGGAGCTTGCAGGCTTTCCGCATCATTCGCTCGATACGTATTTGCCCAAACTGGTGCGTGCAGGAAATCGTGTGGCTATTTGCGATCAGCTCGAAGACCCGAAGCTCACCAAGACCATTGTGAAGCGCGGTGTTACTGAACTCGTAACGCCCGGTGTTTCGTACAACGAAAAAACACTCGACACACAAAGCAATACATTTCTTGCGGCAGTAACGTGCAAGGAAAACACCTGGGGTGTTGCGTTTCTCGATATCTCAACGGGCGAGTTTCTGACGGCTCAGGGCAGCCAAGAATACATCGATAAACTGCTGCAAAGTTTTCGACCGGGAGAGGTGCTCTATCAAAAGAATACCGACAATCAATTCAAGGAAGCATACGGCGATAAGTTCTTCACGTTTCGACTGGATGATTGGGTGTTCACCCACGAGTTCGGCAGCGACCTGCTCAACAAGCACTTCGAAACACGCTCGCTGAAAGGCTTTGGTGTAGAAGATCTCAAGGTGGGAGTGATTGCTGCCGGTGCGGTGTTGCATTACCTGAGCGAAACACAACACGATCGTGTAGATCACATACGCAGTCTTTCGCGCATCGAAGAAGATCAATACGTATGGCTCGATCGCTTCACCATACGCAACCTGGAGTTGGTGAGCAGCAGCAATGAAAATGCAACCACGTTGTTGCAGATAATCGATCACACGGTTACACCGATGGGCACGCGCTTGTTGCGCCGTTGGTTGTTGTTGCCATTGAAAGATGAAGCACGCATCGCACGTCGACACTCAGTGGTAGGTTATTTCACCGCGCAGCAAGAGTCGCTCACACATTGGAGCACGGAGTTGAAATCCATCGGCGATTTGGAGCGCCTTATTTCGAAGGTGGCTGTGGGTCGCATTGCACCGCGCGAATTGCATCACATACGCAGAGCACTCGACCTGATGGTGCCGCTGAAATCTTTTTTGGAAGCAAGCGAAAACGTCGAGCTGCAACACCTGGGCGCTCAACTCAATACCTGCGATGCGGTGCGCATGCGCATTGCACGAGAGCTGCATGCCGACGCACCGATGGCCATGAACAAAGGCAGTGTCATTGCCGATGGTGTGAATGCCGAGCTCGATGAATACCGTGGGTTAGTGCATCACGGCAAAGAATACTTACAGAAAATACAAGACCGCGAAAGCGAACGCACGGGCATTCCTTCGCTGAAGATTTCATACAACAACGTATTCGGTTACTACCTCGAAGTGCGCAACACGCATAAAGACAAGGTGCCGAACGACTGGATACGCAAGCAAACGCTTACGCAAGCCGAGCGATACATCACCGAAGAACTCAAGGAATACGAAAGCAAGATTCTGGGTGCAGAAGAGAAAATGTCTTCCATCGAATTGCGCTTGTTCAACGAACTCGTTGCGGCCGTTGCTGAGTTTACCTCGGCTATTCAGCTCAACGCTCAAATCATTGGACAGCTCGATGCGCTGATGAGTCTTGCAACTGCCGCGTTGCGCAATGGCTATGTACGTCCAGCGATGAATGCGGGCACCGCTATCAAGATTGTGGAAGGCCGCCATCCGGTAATTGAGCTTGCATTGCCACCGGGTGAAACCTACGTGAGCAACGATGTGTACCTCGACAACGACACACAGCAAGTGATGATGATCACGGGGCCCAACATGTCGGGTAAGAGCGCGGTATTGCGTCAAACGGCCCTCATCGTCATTCTCGCGCAGATGGGAAGTTTTGTTCCTGCACGCGCAGCCGACATCGGCATCGTCGATAAGATATTTACGCGGGTAGGAGCCAGCGATAACATCAGCAGTGGGGAATCCACGTTTATGGTGGAGATGAATGAGACCGCGAGTATCCTTAACAACCTTTCTGATCGAAGCTTGGTGCTGTTGGATGAAATTGGTCGTGGCACCTCGACCTACGATGGTGTGAGCATTGCATGGGCCATTGCCGAGTATTTACACGAGTATCCCAAGGCGCGCGCCAAGAC
>JBKCGW010000099.1:0-1894 GCA_046303175.1 Flavobacteriales bacterium | reverse complement strand
TTCTTCCAGTGGGAAACGCAAGTTGATTTTGTGGTCATCGTCGCCGTCTTTGAACGTGCTTACTTCGCGACCATACAATGATGAACGAATAGCATCGCCTACTTGATAGATGCTCAGTCCATAGCGGCGTGCACGTTCGATGTCGACTTCGATAGGAAGCTCCGGTTTGTTTTTATCAACGTCGATTTTCAGCTCTTCAATACCACCGATGTATTTGGTTTCCACTAATTGTTTTACGCGCTGTGCGGTGAGAAGCAGAGAGTCATAATCTTCACCTCTTATTTCGATGTTTACCGGCGGACCTTGTGGTGGTCCCATTTCACTTGGACTTACGATGATACTTGCATCGGGATATTCCTTGAGACGTGTGCGCAGATTGTTCATCACTTCGGTAGTGCTTACATCGCGGCGTAAGCGCGATTCAACAAACGAGAGTGTGATGCGACCTTTGTGCGGCGTGTTTTCCAGCGAAGGTCCTTGTTGTGGGTCGGATGTTCCGTTACCTACGTTTGCAATAACCGACGACACGAGGAAGTTCTTGTTTTTATCGCGAATCGCTTCGTCTTCATACTTCGAAACCTCATCCAGAATAATGTCTTCGATTTCTTTCGTGATACGGTTCGACTCTTCGATGTTGGTACCAATCGGTTTTTCGATGAAGATGTTTACGTACTGCGGATCGCCTTGTGGGAAGAAAATAACCTTAGGCGGGAACAATCCAAATAGAACGAACGACACAATGAGCAATCCGAATGTACCCATGAATAACCAGCGCTTGCGGCCTTCCTTGAGCGAGAAGGTGAGAACGCGGTTGTAGAAAGAATCGAGTCGCATGAGCGGACCGTTCTGGAATTTCTTCGAGAAGGGTGCCAGGAAGTATTCGTTCAGAAGCATCATGAGACCCAAGAGCATGAGGATGTTTCCGAGCCAGATGACACCTGCAATTGCGGAAACCAACCCGATCACGGTAAGCGTTCCCGCTACTTTCCATAACTGCTTGCGGTTCGTTGGTATTTCGTCTACGCGCATGTATTGCAAGCACATCACCGGATTGATGATGAGCGAAACAACCAACGATGCGAAGAGCACGACAATTACCGTCAACGGCAAGTAGCCCATGAATTGCCCCATGATGCCCGGCCATACGCCGAGCGGCAAGTAGGCTACAACGTTGGTAAGCGTTGAAATGATAATCGCCCAAGCAACTTCACCCACACCCAGTTTGGCGGCTTCCATTTTGGAGTGGCCTTCCGACATGAGGCGGTTGATGTTTTCAACGACGACAATGCTGTTGTCTACGAACATTCCGAGTGCGAGAATGAGTGCGAACAATACCATGAGGTTGAGCGTTACGCCCATCAAACTCAGAATAGAGAACGACAGCAACATGGTGAGCGGAATAGCAACACCCACGAAGAGTGCGTTGCGCAATCCCAACCAGAACATGATAACGAATACAACGAGCACTATACCAAAGAAGATGTTGTTCTCCAGGTCGCTCACCTGCATGCGTGTGAAGCCCGTTTGGTCGTTGGTAATGGTGAGTGTTAGGTTGGAAGGGAGGAAGTCTTCTTTTGCATCTTCGATCGCGGCTTTGATGGCGTCGCTCGCCTCGAGCAAGTTTTCTCCACCGCGCTTGATTACATCCAGACTTACCACCGGATTTTTGAATTCACGCGCGTAGCTTTCCTTTTCTTTCTCAGCAAATGTTACAGTAGCAACATCACGCAAGTAAACGATGTCTTGTCCTTCATTTTTGATGATGACATTTTCGATGTCCTGCATGTTTTTGAATTCGCCGCTCACCTTCACCGAACGGTTCATATCGCCCATGCGAATGTCGCCGGCGCTCACGGTGGTATTCTGGCTTCGCAATGCATCGGCGATGTCGTTG
>JBKCGW010000098.1:0-2235 GCA_046303175.1 Flavobacteriales bacterium | reverse complement strand
CTACAGCATTGGCAATCGCTGGGGACCTCACCTTCAACCCGATTACCGACACCTTGGTAAACGAAAAAGGTGAACACGTGAAGCTCGATCCACCAAGCGGCGACGAACTTCCAACGAAAGGTTTTGATGCGAAGGATCCCGGTTATCAGGCGCCTGCAGAAGATGGCAGCGGCGTTGAAGTAAACGTTGCATCAGACAGTGAGCGCTTGCAGTTGCTCGCCCCTTTCTCAGAGTGGGACGGACAGAATATTACAGGAGCACGTGTGTTGATTAAGGCTAAGGGTAAGTGCACGACTGACCACATCTCGATGGCAGGTCAGTGGTTGCGTTTCCGCGGGCACCTCGACAACATTGCGAACAATACGCTCATTGGCGCTACAAACTTCTTCAACGGTGCTCAAAACAACGTGAAGAACCAATTGACAGGCGCATACGATGAAGTACCAAAAGTTCAACGTGCCTACAAAGCGGCAGGAGTTCCAACTCTCGTAGTTGGTGACCAGAACTATGGTGAAGGCTCATCGCGTGAGCACGCTGCCATGCAGCCACGTCACTTGGGAGTGCGCGCAATCCTCGTTAAATCGTTTGCCCGTATTCACGAAACCAATTTGAAGAAGCAGGGTATGCTTGCCCTTACCTTCAACAATGAAAGTGATTACGACAAGATTCAGGAAAACGATGTGGTGAATTTCACTGACCTCGTTTCGTTTGCACCAGACAAGCCACTACACTTGGAGCTTGTGCATGAAGATGGTTCGAAAGAAACCATTGCAGTGAACCACACCTACAATGCACAGCAAATTGAATGGTTCAAAGCCGGTGGAGCATTGAACTTGATACGCAAAGGCATCGGCGCATAATTCGAAAGCCTACAGATAAATAAAAAAGCCCCGTTTGGGGCTTTTTTCATTTTCTGAGCGCGCTATTCTTCTAGTCCACAAAAATGAATTCTGTATTGTATACCTGTTTGGGTTGGCTGCGAATAATCTCTTTTAAAATTTCCGCATCCAATTCCATTTTTTTGTTTTCACTTTCGATGAGGAGGTTTGTGAGAGCACGATCAAACTCTTCATTTTTCTCTACTCGTGCGCGCATTTCTTCGGAGAGCTTCAGACACTCATCTTTGCATTCTGGCGTAATTGTATACGAATTCAAATGTTCCACAGCCTTCTGCGCAGATTCTGAGCTATATGAAGTAGACCAAATCAATCGCGCCTTCGATATGGCCTCACTGCATTGCGAATTCAAATAATGACTATACAGCAGGTGCATTTGTACTTGTGCCTCATCGAAGCAGTCCTTATTTTGAGGCAATATGAGCGACAGGTCTTCCAGAGCTTTATGGATATTCTTAATGGATGTCGATGATGCTTTTTGGATAATACTTGAACAGTATGTCTCATAATACTGAAAAATCCTATTTCGAGAATCTTCAATGAATGAGCGTAATTCCTCGTTCTCAGGATTTATTTTCTTTACTGCACGAATAATGGCATCCTCCCTATTAGTGCCCACCCCTCTTAATTCCATATACATAGAATTAATGACTTTTTCATCCGAATTATCACAGATATAAAAAGAAATGGAAACGTCAACTATTTCAGATGAACCCATACTTCCCTGATTAGAGTTAAGATTCACCACTGTCAACTTTGGCGTCAAGTAAAAACGCCCCATCCCACTGCCACCGAATCCCGAACTTGTTATCAGCGTAGAGATTTTACCTTGCAATATATTACCTGCAGAGGGACAATCCTTGAATCCACGCGGATCGATGTAAACCCCAATAGACAATGTAGAGGTTACATTATTCATCTGAGCAGAGCATACGCCACTCAGAAAGCAGGCAACGAAAACAAATAAGTATTTACACATGCTACTTGCTGGATCGGGCTAGTTCGACAGTTATTTTTAGTCCATCATTAGTCGGCTTTGGAATCAATTTGTATGGCTTCAGCAAATTCCTTAAGGCCGATTCTTCCCCGCCAGTTAGCCATTCGATTAAATCTGATTGATCCGGTGGAACTAACGGATTAAACTTTAAATAATATTTTTCCGTTTTTGCCTTATTGGGTGTATTGTTATGGGAGATTTTCTTCATGTAATCCTGAATCAATTCATAAAGAAGAAAATCACCACACTCTTCGTACATATCAAATTCACTACCCGCGGGTATTATAAATTGAACTTCAATTTTGTTACCCGTCAAAGCTTTTTTTTCTATTTCCTTGCGGA
>JBKCGW010000097.1:0-17994 GCA_046303175.1 Flavobacteriales bacterium | reverse complement strand
AAATGAAAAAGCAAGGAAAAAATCAGGGTAAAAACAGTTCGGGCGGACAACAAATGAGCAAGCAATTAGCTGAAATGGCAGCAAAGCAAGCAGCTATACGCAAAGCTGTTGAAGAAAAGGCCGGAGAACTGAATCAAGACGGAAGCGGAAATGGAAATGAACTGAAGCAGATTGCGAAAGAAATGGAGCAGCTGCAAAAAGATATCGTCAACAATCAAATCACCGAAGAATCGATTCGTCGTCAGCGAGATATTGAAATCCGCTTGCTAAAGGCCGAAGAAGCTGAACGCACAAGAGACCGAGACAACGAGCGTAAAAGCAATGAAGCACGCGATTATCCTGTTTCAAATCCCATGAAATACGAGGAATACATGCGTAAAAAACAACAAGAAACCGAGTTGTTGAAAACTGTTCCACCTTCCTTAAAGCCTTATTACAAGGAAAAGGTAAATTCGTATTTCATTAAATTAGGCGACCAATAATTCACTATGGCATCCGTAAACCGTACCCTTCAGTTTCCTTCCGTTTTAGAAAACATACACATTGCCGAACAACTCATCGATGATGTATGTGCGGAGTTCCACGTGAAAGAAGACTATTATGGTGAGCTATTGATTGCCATGACAGAGGCCGTGAACAATGCTATTGTTCATGGTAATAAAATGGATTCATCGAAAATGGTGACGGTCCATTTTTCGGTAGCAGAAAATAAATTGCGTTTCACCATTGAGGACGAAGGGCCCGGTTTCGATTATTCTAACCTTCCTGATCCAACAGCGCCCGAGAACATCGAAAAGCCTCACGGCAGAGGTGTATTTCTGATGCAAAAACTATCCGACAATTGCACATTCGAGGACAATGGTCGTATTGTTATTCTGGATTTTGCCGTTCTTGAAAATACCCCCGCCTAAGAGTTTAACCGCAAGCAAGCACCGGTATTCCCTGCTCGTTGGTGAGCAATAACTCCTTGTCAGACTTCATCATTAGGAATCCATTATCGACTACCTCAGAAGGCGTAGCTATTAGATTAATTCCATTATTCGCTGCGTAGTCGAGGGTTTGACGGGCAAAACCCATCGAGTGGTTGTTTGGTTCTTCTTTAACATGACTGAAGCGAATTCCCTTGGCCTTGAAGATCTTCTTCGCGGCATCGAAATTCTCGCGAATTTCATTTTCAACATCACCCACATATTTGTCAATCTCATAAAACACGACTTCACTGTCGCACTCCGCAGCCAAGCTCATAACCTGATGTATCAAAACACTTGCTACTGCACTGTGGGTAGCCGGGAATAATATCTTACCAAAGCCTTCCTCGAGAATGTTGCTGTTCTCTTGCACAACTAAAAAAGACTTATCCAGTGACTGCACAAGTGATAGGATTCGCGAACCAAATAAATGTTGAGTAATACCCTTCACACCGTGCGTGCACAGCAAGATCAAATCAGGATTGATTTCTTCAAGCGATGTCTTTAACGCCGACATAAGACGCCCATCAGCAAGGTGTGTTTGAACCGGCAATGACATTCCGAGTTCTTCAGTAGCAAAGGCACTCAATCGTGCATGTTCCGATTCGTTGATCTCGTTTGAAGTTACATTCAGCACATGAATGTTCGAACCCGCAAGCTCAGCTAAAATGCGCGTTTGGTTCAAGGCCTTTCTACAGCCCTCGGTGAAATCCACCAATACAGCAATATTCTTCATAGGGCGTGAAAATAATAGCAACAGCGTCTCATGGATACAAATTGCTAAAAAACACTTCCCTCGTGTTAAAAGCCTGTTGATATCGTGTTGATGAAAACAAAAACGTATTTTCGCGGCCCTATGGCCGTTTTCTTTCACACCATCGATACAGAACCTCAACTCAAGCACAAACTAGCTTTAAAACGCTGGATACGCGACCAGATTTTGGCAGAAAACCGCGAAGTTGGTACCATCAACGTCATTTTTTGCTCTGATGCCTATCTGCTTGAGGTCAACCGAACGCATCTCAATCACGATTACTACACAGACATTATCACGTTCGATTATTGTCAAGACAAGGTCGTTTCCGGTGATCTCTACATTAGTTCCGAGCGTGTTCTAGAGAACTCTTCAACATTTAAAAAGAGTATTCAAGAAGAAACGCATCGTGTTATTATTCATGGAGTTATGCATTTGTGTGGCTATAAAGATAAAACAAAATCAGAGGCCTTAACGATGCGTAAAAAGGAAGAAAACAGCCTCCTCAAAATTCAAGAATACATCAGCGTGTAGTGTTTCACGTGGAACTTTATTTTTATGCAAAATCAATATGATATCATAGTCGTCGGTGCGGGCCACGCAGGCAATGAAGCAGCAGCCGCAGCAGCCAATCTTGGTGCGCGTACTTTATTGATAACCATGGACATGAATAAGATTGGCCAGATGAGCTGCAACCCGGCGATGGGTGGCATTGCAAAGGGACAAATCGTTCGTGAAATCGATGCGCTCGGTGGCTATTCCGGTATTGTATCTGACAGGTCAGCTATACAGTTCCGCATGCTGAATAAATCCAAGGGCCCGGCCATGTGGAGTCCCCGAACTCAAAACGACCGAATGCGTTTCGCTGAGGAATGGCGAAACATGCTCGAAGCCACGCCACTTGTGGACTTTTGGCAAGACATGGTGAATGAAATCGTCATCGAAAACAACCAAATAACAGGTGTAATCACCGGCATGGGCATTCGATTCCACTGTCGATCTGTTATTGTAACAAGCGGCACGTTCTTGAACGGGGTGATACACATCGGAGAAAAGCAATTCGGGGGCGGTAGGATGGGCGAGAAACGAGCAGAAGGCCTTACCGAACAGCTGAACTCGCTGGGCTTGCGCAGTGGCCGTATGAAAACCGGCACTCCGCCGAGAATTGATGGAAGATCCCTGGATTATAGCAAAATGGAAGAGCAGCCAGGTGATTCTGAGCCATCCAAGTTCAGCTACCTTCCCATTACCAAACCGCTAAGCCACCAACGCTGCTGTTGGATAACGTATACCAACGCAACGGTACACGATATTCTCGCCACGGGATTTGAAAAAAGCCCCATGTTTTCCGGGCGTATTCAAGGTGTGGGACCCCGTTATTGCCCTTCAATAGAAGATAAAATCACTCGATTTGCAGACAAAGACAGGCATCAAATATTTGTGGAGCCCGAAGGGTGGAATACAGTTGAAATCTACGTGAACGGGTTCTCAACCAGTTTACCTGAAGACGTGCAGCAGCAAGCCCTACAACAAATTCCCGGCTTCGAAAATGCCAAAATGTTTCGCCCAGGATATGCAATTGAATACGATTACTTCCCGCCGGATCAACTCAAGCACACCCTGGAATCTAAAGCAATTCCCGGGCTATTCCTTGCCGGTCAAATCAATGGGACCACAGGTTACGAAGAGGCCGCATGCCAAGGTTTAATCGCCGGAATTAACGCCGCACGCTGGATTCACGAAAAAGATCCGTTTGTTCTCAATCGAGACGAGGCCTACATCGGCGTTCTGATTGACGATCTCATTACCAAATCGACCGACGAACCGTATCGCATGTTTACAAGCCGAGCAGAATTTCGAACACTTCTGCGTCAAGACAACGCTGATGAACGCCTTACACACAAAGCAGCAGAAATCGGATTAGCATCCCAGGATCGTGTTTTTCACGTGGAACAAAAACTATCCGGCAAGAAATTGGTCATCAAACACCTCGAAAAACTCTCCATCGATCCGGAAACAGTCAATCCAACATTGGAAAACCGCAATAGCGCCCCATTAACACAAAAAGTCAAGCTCGGAAGTATACTTAGTAGGCCAGAGCTCCGATTGTTGGATTTTACCCCCTTATTTCCATCCATCGTGGAAACCATTGCTGACACAGGAGAATTAATCCCTGAAATCCTCGAACAAGCAGAAATAGAGGTTAAATACAGCGGTTATCTCGCCAAAGAGCGGGATATGGCGGAAAAACTATTGCGCCTAGAGCACATACGCTTCCCATCGGGCTTCGACTTTTCCAAAATCGGGAACATTAGCACTGAAGCTCGTCAGAAACTCATCGCCATTCAACCTGAAACGCTTGGACAAGCGTCCAGAATTAGCGGAGTTAATCCCGCGGATATTTCTATCCTGTTGATGCGCCTCGGGCGATAGAGTAGAAACGTTTAAAACCTTACGAATCAGATCAAAGAAAAAGGGACGCAAGTATGCGTCCCTTTTCGTTTCACCAATCGATATGGCCGTTTCTTACAAATCAAATTTAATCCCTTGAGCAAGTGGGAGATTAGCACTGTAATTAATTGTGTTGGTCTGGCGGCGCATGTAGCTCTTCCAGCTATCCGAGCCGGATTCTCGTCCGCCACCCGTTTCTTTTTCACCACCGAATGCTCCGCCGATTTCAGCGCCGCTTGTCCCAATGTTCACGTTTGCGATACCACAGTCACTTCCCTCCACCGAAAGGAAATACTCCGCTTCCCGCATGTTGGTGGTCATAATGCTGCTGCTAAGACCCTGTGCAACGCCATTCTGCATTGCAACAGCGTCCGCCAATTCCTTGTATTTCATTACATACAGAATAGGGGCAAACGTCTCGTGCTGCACAATTGGCAAACTCGAATCCTTCACCTCGATAATACAAGGCTTAACGTAACATCCGCTTTCATAGCCGGATCCTGAAAGAACACCGCCCTCTGCCAATACTTTTCCTCCTTGTGATTTTGCCGCTTCAATCGATTCTTGGTACATTCTAACTGCATCCTTGTCAATGAGAGGTCCCACGTGGTTATTTTGATCCAACGGATTACCAATGCGAAGCTGACCATACGCTTGAACCAACTTGCTCGTTACTTCATCAAAAATGCTCTCGTGAATAATCAAACGACGAGTCGTTGTACAACGCTGACCTGCAGTGCCACAAGCGCCAAAAACAGCACCAATGATGGTCATCTTAAGGTCCGCATTCGGAGTAACTATGATGGCATTGTTGCCACCCAATTCAAGCAAACTCTTACCGAAACGTTCCGCCACTTTCGCTCCAACTGCACGACCCATGCGAGTGCTTCCGGTAGCAGAAATCAATGGCAATCGGCTATCCTCTGTCATCCAGCTTCCAACTTTTACGTCGCCGGTTACTATCGATGAGATACCCTCAGGAAGGTTGTTCTCTCGGGCAACTTCATTCCAAATATGTTGACAAGCCAATGCACACAACGGTGTCTTCTCACTACCCTTCCATACACAAACATTGCCGCACACCCAAGCGAGTGCGCTATTCCAACTCCATACTGCAACAGGGAAGTTAAATGCAGAAATAATTCCCACTACACCCAGCGGATGCCACTGCTCATACATGCGATGGCCCGGGCGTTCACTGTGCATGGTTAATCCGTACAACTGACGCGATAGACCCACGGCAAAATCACATATGTCGATCATTTCCTGTACCTCTCCAAGACCTTCCTGAAGCGACTTTCCCATTTCATACGAAACCAATTGACCCAACTCCTGCTTCTTCGCTCGGAGTTTATCGCCATACTGGCGCACGATTTCGCCACGCTTTGGCGCCGGCATCATTCTCCATTGAAGATAGGCTGATTGCGCTGCTGCGATTACGCGATCGTACTCTTCTCGTGTAGTAGTAGATACAGTGCCAATCAACTTTCCATCGGCAGGAGAGTATGATGAAATGGATTCACCGGAGCCAAAAAACTCCATACCTGTGCTAGTACCCAAATTGGTGCTCTGAAGGCCCAATGTTTTCAACGCGTGATCGATTTGCATGTGTTCAAATTTTGGGCGCAAAGATAGATGCTCAACGAGCAACAGGCGCTATAGAAGGCATCATTAATTCCAACACAATGCCCTATCCAAATCAGCCAGCGTAATCGGTTCGGGAGACCGCAAACTATGCTTTTCGCATGAGGTGTTTATAGACTCCACGCGCATACGCGGATTTCCGCCAGTATTATCGAGAGCCAGTAAACGAACCTTTCTGTTTGCGGGAACGCGTCTAAACTCAAATACACTTCCGTTCTTGGTGCCGGCCACTATACTGCGGTCGCTGTCAAAAACCATCGATACACTAGCACCTGTATAGCCTTTGGCATCAACAAACACATCGCACAAAGGAGCCTCGTTGTTCAAAAAACGGTCGCAGTTAATCCACCCTAACTCGGTGCTGGAAAAAACATAATACTCAAGATCCTCGGTCTTTACGCCTGTTAGTTTTTTGTCGGCATCCGCATAATCGTATCGCTTTACAAAACGATCCAAAAACTTTCCGGCATTTCTTCCTTGCTGTCGTCCGAACGATAGGATGCACGCGTGGTCGTTATTGTAAACCGGCATAAACTGATTCATTGCCATCGGTGGCATGGAAGAAAGAACTTCTGCAAGCACACGATCATAATCCTCTCGCGAACTGTGGGAAACATAGTAATCGCGGAATGTTCCGTCTTCATTCAAATGAAATGTAAGTTGCGAATACAATCTGCCGGCACAAAAATCATCGAGCATCTCCGGATCGGGATTGAAATTGGAAACAAACCATTGATTCAGGTTTTGGCCATTCGACAGAGGCCAATTGAAGTAATCCATTTCCTGAATGCGTGTGCCGCATCTAAACTGACTGGCTGAAATCTGAATGAAACAATCGTTTATGATGGTGGAGGAAACAGGTGTGCTTTCGTCAACAGGAGTAGCCGCCTCTTCCAATCTCCAATCCATGATGCCTTGACTGTTGCGAGAACCATAAAACAACTTGAAATCATCTTTGAATTCTCCTTTCACCGGGAAATGGATGTTGTATCGTCCACCCTCACGTAAAACAACTTCGCGGTTGTTCGAGTAAGCTTTCACTCGTATCATTCCCGCTGTTTCCAGGCGTTTATCGCCCGATGTAGTGCTCAGTTTTTCAGCCACCATATCGTCCAACCCGTAACATTCATCCACAACGAGCCTCACTTTTCCTGTGACTGCCTTTCCTGTGGAGGTTACAAACGACTCCGCCGGAAAAAACAGTACTGTACCATCCTTGCATGTTACTGTTTCATTGCGATTGCTGCGGATAGTGAGTTCGCTTCGTGTTGAGCGAATGCGCAGACCCGCATTGGAAGGGGGAACAAGCATTGAAGTGTCGGGTTCCGATTCAGAACCGTCCGTGTTTAACACCGTGGTGGGCTCAACACTCGTATCAAACGCTGATTCTGCAGCATTCGAAAGACGCACGAAATACAAACAACACAATACAGAGAGGGATGCACACGCTACAACGATTTTAGTATTCATGTCTATGTGGGTTTGGTTCATAAAGACAAACCGCCGGAGAATTCGAATTATTGCCTCTATCAACAAATTGGTGCTGATTTCATTCAAGTATCGCCCCGGAAGCAGGACTTGAATAGCCCATATTTGATGCATGGGAGTGAAGACATGGTCTTTAGTGGTCTTAGCAAGCTGGCTGTTGGTAAGCTGCCAACAATCAACCGTTCCCATCAACGCGGCAAGCATTCTGCAAACTTCTAAGGGAGGTGATTTTCGCGGTATTCGTCTTGGCGACAAACCCAGTTCCATTAAGCGAGAAGAGGAAGCAAGCTCCGTGTACAGCATGCCCGACGAACTCATTTATCGTTTCGATTCGGGAGAAACAGATTCCACGTGGTACGAAATCTCGTATAGCTTCAACCAAGACGGCCTCAATCATATCAATCTGGATGTTTTTCCTCAAGGTGAAACGTTGGAAAATCATCTGTACAATGAGTTCTTAGATTATTACAACCAGCGTTACGGCATATGCAGAGACTTCTCAAATCACAAAGAGTGGAGAGGTCTCACAGTTCAAGGCTTGTATGTGATGGTTTCACTCACGCGTGAGCCTGCACGAAACGGTCGACAGCACCTTCGGTTGGTTTTCAACGAAACCAATCCATGAAGAACGATTTCCTTCTACACGTCGATCATTTGAGTATTGGATTCCGCCAGGGATCGGAAATCCGCCCCGCAGTGAACGACAGTTCGTTTTGGGTATATGCCGGAAAAACGCTGGCCATCGTGGGTGAGTCGGGTAGTGGTAAGTCTGTGTCTTCTCTCAGCATCATGAAGTTGCTCCATCCTGAAAAAACAGTTTTTTCATCGGGAAGATTTTTATTTGATGCATCCATTTTGGAAGGGATTGGTGCAGAAAACAACGTGTTGCCAAATGATTCCTTGCTCGAGCAACTCCGTGGTAAACGCATTGCCATGATCTTTCAAGAACCGATGACCTCGCTCAATCCGGTGCTGACGTGCGGAGAACAAGTGGCAGAAGTGTTGATTAAGCATATGGGGTTTTCACGTGAAAAAGCAAGGCAAAAAACGCTTTCCCTGTTTGAAGAAGTGAAGCTGCCGCGCGCAGAATCCATGCTCGACCAATACCCGCATCAATTGAGCGGAGGGCAAAGGCAGCGAGTAATGATTGCCATGGCCATTGCTTGCGAGCCTAAATTGCTGATTGCCGATGAGCCCACTACTGCGCTCGATGTTACAGTTCAAAAGGAAGTTCTTACCCTTCTTCGAACGCTCCAGCAAAGCAGAAACATGGGAATGATTTTCATAACTCACGACCTGGGGGTTGTAGAGGAAATTGCTGACGAAATCCTCGTAATGAAAAAGGGCGTTGTGGTTGAATATGGCAGCGCAACCAACGTTCTCACCAATCCGAAGCACGAATACACCAAAGGCCTGTTGCGATGCAGGCCCAACGCTGAGCAAAAACACCTTCGCTTGCTAACGGTGAATGACTTCGAATTGAACAACGAGCCCATTCAACAAACACGCAACGACAAGCCCATTTCCGATGACGTTTTTCTATCTGTCGGTGGTCTTACAAAATCCTATGCATCGACCGGTCTGTTCAGTAAAAAAACAAGCGCCGTTACCGCTGTTGAACATGTTTCATTTGATATTCGGAAAGGGGAGACACTGGGGCTTGTAGGAGAAAGCGGTTGCGGAAAAACAACCCTTAGTAGGATGCTACTTGGGCTCATACCCGCCACCAGCGGATCCATTGCATATCACTTGGCGTCGAAAAAAAACATCGACATTACACAAGCGAGTGAAGCGGAGCTCAGAAGTGTTCGCAACGAGATACAAATTATTTTTCAAGACCCATACAGCGCTTTAAACCCAAAACATACAGTTGGCACTGCGCTTACGGAACCGATGCAGGTGCATGGTATAGGAAATTCAGAATCCGACCGACGAGCCATGGCGGTTCAACTGTTGGAAAAGGTTGGATTGGCCGGTGAGCACTTGAGTCGATACCCGCATGAGTTCAGTGGAGGACAGCGTCAGCGAATCGTCATAGCGCGGGCTTTAGCATGCAAGCCCTCTTTCATCATCTGCGATGAAAGCGTTTCAGCGTTGGATGTTTCTGTGCAAGCACAAGTGTTGAATCTGTTGAACGACTTAAAATCCGAGTTCGGATTAACCTACCTATTCATCTCGCACGACTTGCGCGTTGTGCACTACATGAGTGATCGAATATTGGTCATGAACAAAGGGAAGATTGAGGAAATGGGCGACGCCGACCGTGTATTCAACAATCCTCAATCGGAATACACACGAAAGTTGCTGAGCGCCATTCCCGGTGCACGTTAACCGCGAAGGTTGATATTCGCTGTGCAGCCCTACATTTGCGCGCACATATAGCAACCATGTCCGACAAACATCACATTCTGTCCGAAAAAATTGCCGCCGCACAATTGGGTGGTGGCGAAAAACGCATTGAATCACAACACAAAAAAGGCAAGCTCACCGCGCGTGAACGCATCCATTTTCTGCTGGATGAAAACTCATTCGAGGAATTGGGAATGCTCGTTACTCACCGGTCAACCAACTTTGGTTTGGACAAGGAAGTATACCTTGGCGATGGGGTGGTAACCGGATACGGAACTATTCACGGCCGCTTGGTCTATGTGTTTTCCCAAGACTTTACAGTAATGGGGGGATCGCTTGCAGAAGCTCATGCCGAAAAGATTTGTCGCATCATGGATTTAGCCATGCAAAACGGAGCTCCCGTGATTGGCTTGAATGACAGCGGTGGTGCGCGCATTCAAGAGGGTGTGGTGTCACTTGGTGCATATGCCGATATCTTTTATCGAAACACCCGAGCAAGTGGTGTGGTGCCGCAAATAAGCGCCATCATGGGTCCGTGTGCGGGCGGCGCGGTGTATTCACCGGCACTAACGGATTTCATTTTCATGGTAGAGAACACAAGCTACATGTTTGTGACCGGACCCAATGTTGTGAAAACCGTAACACACGAAGAGGTTACCAGCGAAGAGCTTGGTGGTGCCAACACACACGCCACTAAAAGCGGTGTAACTCATTTTACAGCCGAAAACGATGTGGCGTGCTTGCGCATGATTCGCGAAGTGCTTCAGTACATGCCACAAAACTGCGAAGAGCAGGCGCCCGCTGCAGCCTATGATTCTGCTAATGAAGCTCGACCTAAACTGAACTCCATTATTCCTGACAACCCCAATCAGCCTTATGATATGCACGAGGTAATCGATGAGGTAATCGACGCGGGATCATGGATGGAAGTGCACAAGGATTACGCAGAAAACATCATCGTGGGATTTGCGCGCATTGGTGGCAAAAGTGTGGGTGTAGTTGCTAATCAACCTGCTTTTTTGGCGGGTGTACTCGATATTAAATCTTCGACCAAAGGCGCTCGCTTCGTTCGTTTTTGCGACTCCTTCAATATTCCCCTTCTTGTATTCGAAGATGTACCCGGCTTCCTGCCCGGCACCGATCAGGAGTGGAACGGCATCATTTCGAATGGAGCGAAATTGCTCTACGCATTCAGCGAGGCAACGGTCCCACGAGTAACCGTAATTACCCGAAAAGCATACGGCGGTGCCTATGATGTGATGAATTCAAAGCACATCGGCGCTGATATGAATTACGCCTGGCCTACTGCAGAAATTGCCGTGATGGGGGCGAAAGGAGCCGCTGAGATTATCTTCAAAAAAGAAATCTCCGAAGCCTCCAACCCAGACCAAAAGTGGAAGGAAAAAGAAGCGGAGTACGCAGAGTTATTTGCAAACCCATACAGCGCAGCACAACGCGGTTACGTTGATGAGGTTATCCTTCCTTCACAAACACGAGAAAAACTGATTCGTGCATTTCGTATGCTCGAAAACAAGGTTGATACCATGCCTCGAAAGAAGCACAGCAACATGCCCCTTTAAAACACAACACCATGCTTCGATCCATGACCGGCTTCGGAAAAGCCGACGGCACCGTAGGAAACAAAAAATTCACGGTTGAGTTACGCTCTCTCAACAGCAAGCAACTCGACCTGAATATGCGAATACCCAGTGTATATCGGGAAAAAGAACTGGAGCTTCGTTCGTGGCTCAGCGAGAACGTTCAACGCGGCAAAGCCGATTTGCTGGTCTATTACGAAAGCCTAGAGGCTGAAAAGCGCATGGCCATCAACAAACCCCTTATGATGGCCTACTATGCAGACCTAAAGTCGTTTGCCGATGAGGCACAGATTACAGGTGGCGACTACATCAACGCGATTATGCGTATTCCGGATGTGCTGAAACCGGAGTCGACAGAACTGGACGAAGAAGAGTGGGCAGCCCTCTTTTCAATTATCAAAGAAGCGTATCACAGGTTTGATACATACCGAAAGCTGGAGGGTGAAAAACTATCGATTGATTTTCACAATCGCATTGCGATCATTCTAGAGAATCGCTTAGCGCTAAATAACCCCATTGCGGCGCGTAATCAACGTGTGCGTGAAAAGTTGAGGAACAACCTGGAGGAACTTATTCCGATTGATAAAATTGATCCTAATCGATTTGAGCAAGAGTTGGTTTATTACCTCGAAAGACTCGATATCAGCGAAGAATATCAGCGCCTCGATACGAATTGTGCCCACTTCAGTGATGAACTTAAAGGAGATTCACAAGGAAAAAAACTCGGGTTCATTTCGCAGGAAATCGGGCGCGAGATAAACACGATTGGCAGCAAGGCAAATGACGCCGATATGCAGCGCATTGTTGTAATCATGAAAGACGAGCTCGAAAAAATCAAAGAGCAAATCAACAACGTTCTCTAACGATATCTTTGCACCCCGATTAACGCGAATGGCGACAGGCAAAGCAATCATATTCTCTGCTCCCAGTGGTGCCGGCAAAACCACCATTGTGCGCCATCTCATGCAGTTGCCAGACTTAAGGCTGTTTTTTTCGGTGTCGGCTACAACCCGCGAAAAGCGAGACTACGAGGTAGACGGCAAGGACTATTACTTTATTTCCCCTGAAGATTTTCTGCAGCGAGCTAAAAAAGGTGAGTTCATTGAATGGGAGGAGGTCTATACCAATCAATACTACGGCACGCTTTACTCAGAAGTTGAACGCATTTGGGAAGAAGGTGGCCATGTGATCTTTGACTTGGATGTTGTAGGTGGACTCAACCTCAAAAAAATTCTGGGTGAAAAAGCACTTTCTGTCTTTGTAAAAGCACCCAACATAGCTGCGCTAGAAGAACGCCTCCGCAAGCGAAGCACAGAAACTCCCGAAAAAATAGAACAGCGCATTGCGAAAGCCAACCACGAAATGAGCTTCGAGCCACGATTCGATTGTGTAATCGTAAATGATGTGTTGGACGAGGCCCTTGCTGAAGCCGAACAACGTGTGCGCGAATTTCTAAATCGCTGACATGAGAATTGGCCTGTATTTCGGTTCATTCAACCCAATCCACTTGGGACATATTCAACTTGCCAAACAAGCGCTCCTGCAGGGCAAACTCGACAAGATTTGGTTGATAGTAAGTCCGCAAAACCCTTTCAAAGAAAACCACCAACTCGCATCCGAACATCACCGCGTTGCCATGGCGCAACTCGCTTGTGCTCAAGAGGCCGCCATCGAAGTAAACACAATTGAGCTGGAACTTCCACGTCCGTCGTACACCATCCATACGCTCAGAACACTGCTTCAACAACATCCGGAAACCCGTTTTTACCTCATCATCGGAGAAGATAATTTACCCTCCTTTCCTTTGTGGAAAGACTATACCGCGATTCTTTCGCTGGTTGAGCTGCTCGTCTATCCTCGTTCTGAAACGCCACAAGATTTACCGACTAACCTTACGCCTTTCCATGACCGCATACACCGGTTAAAAGGGGAGTTGTTGCCCGTATCTGCCACTGAAATACGATCCAGCATCGCAGAAGGACAATCGGTATCCGGTAAAGTCAATCCTGCTGTTTTAGACTATATCGAGAAGCACCATTTGTATCTCTGATACAACCGAGGGCTCTTCAGGCGCGTTTTGCGTGGTCTCTGCTTTTTAGCCATGTGTCTACAAAAAGAGTCGACACTATTACCAAACCCCCGAGGTAAAATTGCGGGCTCATCCACTCTTCGCGACCATACAAAAGCAATGCGATTATGATGGTATAAACAGGCTCCATGTTTATTGCCAACGCGCAGGTAAAAGGGCTTAATACGCGCATTACGCGAATGCTAACCACAAACGCAACGCCCGTGCACAAGACCCCCAAAACAAGTAACAACCACATGTCGCGTGCCGAGGGCAACACCAACATATTCGTGTTGTTGTCAGTTAAACCCAAGAAAACAGTAAGGCCCAACCAAGCAAACAACATCTCCCACCAAGCGATTTGCGTGGGTTCCCGTGTTGCTACCAGTCGTGAGTTAAGTGTGGAAAACAACGCCGCCAAAAACGCCGCCAACAAGGAAAGCGCAATTCCAATGGCGTATTCCGACTCAAACTTGAAGATTAAAAACAGGCCGCCGACCACAATCAAACCGAGCAACATTTCATAACGCCTGGGGGCCTCTCGTTTCAGTACAGGATGGATTACGGAAACAAAAAAAGCGGAGGTACTCAAGACCACGAGCGCCACCGAAATCTTAGAATACTTGATGCTGGCGAAAAAACATACCCAATGCGCAGCGGTTAGAAGTCCTACGCCGGCGAAACGCAGCGCATCGTATTTACTAATTCGCAGCGACGTTTTGGAAAAAAATGCAATGACTCCTATTGCGAAAATGGCAATAAACACCCTCCACCAAACGAGTAAAAAGGGCTCCAGTGTGATTTCATGACCTAGAATTCCTGTGAGTCCCCACACAAGAACAATGACATGAAGCAACAGTAGGTTAGTGGCGAATTTTCCCTTCATTTTCGGGATCCAATTCTACAATTCCACCGCTCATGGTATACTTCAGAATATCCACCGAGTTACGATCGATACGCGTGAGGTTTTTAACAGGAACAATCATCATGTGGCCCGAGAAACTGTAGCTCATCGGAAAGTAGACCGCCACTTTTCCTTGAATGTTCCCCAATTCCGATAAATCCGTATCGGTTATAAAACCAATCATTTCCATATCCAGTTGGTCACTTACCTTCACTAAAACGGGCTGGTTGAACTTCTTTTCCTTGCCTACAAAAGCGCTCAACACATCGGATATGGCATTGTACAAGTTGTTTACTCCCGGAATCTTATCTAGAAGCCTCTGAAACAACTCCTTGATGCGGTCGTTGATAAACATGCTTCCGAACCAACCCATTACAAAAAGCACTAACACCAACATTAGAATTCCCCAACCGGAAAAGTGGTCTCCTTTGGTGAGCATCTCGTCTTCCGAATAGAGAATTCGTGGTACGATGCTATCCAGGAAGCTAAACAGTTGAAAAACGATGTAGCCCGTTCCAAACACCGGGAGGGTAATTATCAGTCCGTTCAGAACGTAATTAATGAATTTGCGCAAGTACCGGTTTGTCATTCGAGTAATGAATTGGCAACAAAGTTAGGGTTAAGCATTCAATAGCGTAACCATTCCGCGCTAGCCTCGGTATAAAGAGTCGGAAACGACACCCCGTTTCAAACCATGACGAGTCACATTCTTACATATTTCCAACTTATTCTGCTGTCGCTGGCGTGTTCACTCTCCAGTAACGCACAAGAAGTTCTGCTGCAGTGTGAGGAACCCTCTGGTTGTGCTCCACACGGTATTATCATCCATGCTAACGACCTAAACGGAAACCCTGTGTCCAATGCTCAATGGGCCATCACCACACCGTCAGGATCTACTTTACAATCAATAGCCAATCCATACGTAGCTATTTTCAACCAGCCGGGCGCATACACCGTAAGCATCGTTGTCAATGGAACTACCTCACTCTTCGAGAATTTCATCACCATTTACGCCAAGCCTCAGGCATCGATTTCAACAACCGACCCAGAAGGATGTTTGCCACACTGCACAAGCCTAATCGACTCGTCCATTCCCGGATCGGGTGCAATCGTTTGGCGCAGTTGGGATTTTGGCGATGGCACGGCATCGAACGAAGCAAATCCTTCGCATTGCTATGAGCAAGAGGGTGTTTTCACGCCCGTACTTGCCATCGAAGACGAACACGGCTGCTTCTCCTCATTCATTGCGCCAGAGCTCATCCACGTTACTACCAACTACCCGGAAGCCTCATTCACCATCGGATCTCAAAACTCATGTTATTTGCCTACCTCTGTTGAGTTCACGGCCAATCTATCAAGTGATGTTGTGAACTATAGCTGGATGCTTGACAACGCGGTGGTGAATGATCCCGACACCACTCAGCAACTAACATTCAGCACTGCCGGCGAATACGCGGTATGCATTGCGGTAGAAAACACAATTGGATGTCGCGACACCTCTTGTCAATCGCTTCAAATCTCGAACGAACCCTCTGCCCAATTCAGTTTCGAAAACGATACTATTTGCGCTGGACAGACGGTTGCGTTCACCAACCAATCGCTGCCACTTCCAACATCCACCCAATGGGATTTTAATGGAGATGGCGTAATCGATGGAACAAACAACAACGGCAGTTTTGCTTACGCCTATGCCGGCACGCAGATTATCAGCATGACCGCGCACTACGGTTCAGCTTGCTCCGTTACGGTTCAGGATACGTTGTTTGTTCAAACGAATCCATCATTCAATTTCACGGGAAACGATTTGTCTGCATGTTCGCCACCATTAGTTACCACTTTCACGAACAACGAAGTATTTAACCCGCTTTTTCAATACACGTGGTTGGTGAATGGCGAAGAGGTGGCTAACACACATAATCTTACCTACACATTTACTGATTTCGGTGTGTATGATATTCGATTAACACGCGTGCACTCATCGGGTTGCGAGCGCTCCAGAAACAAGGTTGACTATGTAGTAATCGCAGCGCCTGAACTCTTGTTCGACTACGAAAGCTTGTATTGCGTTGGGGAGACCGCTGTTGTTTCAAACATCACCGTAGATAGTGATGAACCTATTATCGATTATTCGTGGGACTTCAACGGCGATGGAGTAGAAGATGCTCTAGGCGCTTCACCGGAATACGCTTTCGATACACCCGGTGAGTTTTTTGCGACTCTTACGGTTACGTTGGCCGATGGTTGTATTGCGATTGATACAACCGATGGACCTATTACCGTGCTAGACAATGTTCTTCCCGGATTCACCGCTCCGCTGGTAGAAAGCTGTGCAGGTGAGTCGTTCATTTTCTGCACAGAATACAATGCCGACAACATCTACACGTGGGACTTCCACGACGGCAGCTCTCCCGAACAGATGCTTGCGGTTGATAGTTGTGTGACGCATATTTATGAAGACACCGGATACTTCGATGTAACGCTCACAGTATTCAATGGCGCATGCAACAGCGCGATAACCCTAACCGATTACATTCACGTAGTGCCACCACTCGCACTGTTCGATTACGAAGTGTCTTGCACTGATTACACTGTTTCCTTTGAAGATCTTTCGATTGAGGGCGATTCGCTAGTGTGGGATTTTGGAGATGGCAGTTCATTGGTTGTGAACGAAGTCAATCCGGTCCACACCTACAGTGAGCCCGGACAATACTCGGTGGTACTTTCAGCCTTCAAAGAAGGATCAATCTGCTTCGATACAAAAACACTTCAAGTAGCGGTTGGCCTACCTTCAACAGCGATAGAACTTACGCCCCCCATGGGCTGTGCACCTCTATCGGTTGGTATATCGACTCAAGCAAATCATGACTTCTGGGAAATCACTATTGAAAACGGTGATCGCATTACTGTGCAACGAAACGACAACCCTTTCGCTTCGGCATGGAGCATTGAATACGAACACAACGGACAATCAACATCAAGTACATCTGAAAATCCCACTTCATTTGAATGGCCTTCATTGCTATTTGAGGATGGTGGTGTTTACGATGTTCATGTTGCTGTAATTGACGAATTCGGTTGCGAAGCAGAAACAACCTACACCGATGCTATCGAAGTATGGCCCGGTGGTGACTTTTCGGATCTAACATCCAACATTGTGAACGCATGCGACAGCGGAGGTGTGTCTGTACATGTTGAATCAACTAATAATAGAGCGATTTCATGGTTGTGGACCTTCAGTGATGGATCCACGTCTAACGAACAAAGTGCAACGCATTATTTCGGCGCTCCCTTTAATTACACCGATGGTATCAGCACACACCTGCTTGTAACCGATTCGAATGGTTGTGCTTCTTCAAGAGACATCGTATTCGAAGCTGTATTGCCCGCGGTGCCTTCGTTCTCTTGGAATGCACCGCCCGTGTGCCGTGGTGAAGACGTGTTCTTTTCCAACACATCACTCGCGCCACCGAACACCACCTACCAATGGAGCTTTGGCGACAATACCACATCAACCGAGGCCGATAGCCTTGTACGTGCCTACGCGATGAACGGAACATACGCAGTGTGTTTAACAGCTACCAACAGCGCCGGTTGTGCTACGCAGTGGTGCGATCCCAACACAATTGATGTGTACAGCCCCGTGGCCACCGCAGAGTTTACAACCGTATTGAATACTTGTCTTTTTGCGGTCAACCTAGAAAACACCTCCACAGAAGGGGGTGATTACACTTGGTGGGATTTTGGAGATAATCAAACCGGAATTGGCGATA
>JBKCGW010000096.1:0-1772 GCA_046303175.1 Flavobacteriales bacterium | reverse complement strand
GGAAGAAATAAATGCGCGCCTGTTCGGCATAGGTGAAATAGGTGGCATTGTTTACATGCCCCATCACATCGATATCCGAAAAGCGAATGTCTACACGGTATGGTTTCAGATCCATCTTATTCTACTTCAATAACAAGTCCTTTTAAGTATTCACCTTCGGGGTGATAGATGCTCACCGGGTGATCGGCCGGCTGATGCAGTTGGTGCAACACACGCACCTTGCGTCGCGCGTTGATGCTTGCCGCCATGATAGAGTCGCGGAACAGTTTTTTATCGATTACCTGCGAACATGAAAATGTGAAGATGATGCCGCCCGGTTTAATTTGCTTGATTGCCGCTTCGTTGATACGAATGTAGCCTTGCACTGCCTTGTGACGTGCACTCAGATGCTTGGCAAACGCCGGCGGATCGAGTACGATGATGTCGTAATCTTCTTTCAGCTGCTTCATGTATTCTACTGCATCGGCTTTGATTACGTCGTGCACAGGCGCTTCAAATCCGTTGAGCTTGGCGTTGATGACCGCCAAGTCGAGCGCCTTTTGACTGCTATCGAGACTATGCACCAGCGATGCACCAGCTTTAAGCGCATACACCGAAAAGCCACCTGTGTAGCAAAACGTATTGAGCACCTTCTTTCCCTTGGCAAAGTCGCCGAGCAATTTTCTGTTTTCCCGCTGGTCGATGAAGAAGCCGGTTTTTTGTCCGCCTTCCCAATCCACATCGAAACGGCAACCGTGCTCGAGCGCAACAGTTTCGTGCTTACTGCCCAAGAGATATTCGCCTTGCGTTCCGGTGCCCTTCCCTCCTACCTTTTCGTCGCCGCGGTCGAATATGGCCGTGATGGCATCACCGTACGTTTTCTGAATGGCCTCGGCAATGATTTGGCGTTGCTCAAACATGCCGGCGCTGTGCGTTTGAATCACAGCAGTGCTACCATAGATGTCGACGATGAGCCCCGGCAGTCCGTCGCCTTCACCATGTATGAGGCGATAGATGGTGGTATTCGTATTATCGGTAAAACCCAACAGCTTGCGCAAGCGATAAGCGTTGCTGATTTTCTCTACCCAGAAATCGGCGCTACCATCGAATCCATCGAATGAAAAAATGCGCACTGCAATAGAACCTTCGGAACAGTGACCTGTTGCGAGGTATGCCCCTTTACTATCGCACACTTCCACAATATCGCCATCGTGCGCTGCGCCTTCTGTTTTTTGAATAGCCCCGCTAAACACCCACGGGTGAAACCGCTTGATGGATTGTTCTTTGCCGGGCTTGAGAATGATTTTGGTAAGTGACATGGCGGCAAAGCTACCTAAATAATGGAGGCTCTATAATGATTCCTCAAATAGAAGAAAGAATCTCAATCTTTTAAGCAACGAACAGACAACCCTTTGCCGTCAAAATTCGACGTTGACGAGAGAGCTTGTGCAATTCCTAAATAGGTTCCTGCACCCAGTGATGCAGTAAAATTCTGTGCGGAGCCCCACCATTTTCCCCATTCACCAACCGATTTAAATTCGCCATCAAAACCTCTCTCACCTCCAGGCATTCCATTAAAACCTGAACTATTCGTCCCATTCACTACCCAACCGGTGGTGCTTTTTAGTTTAGTTCCTGCATCTTCCCCCAAGGATTCATTGAGTGTAAGCAACTCTTCCCCACTTGGCAAATGATATCCTTTAGGAGCCAAACCCCGCGAATCATTGACAGCATACCAATTGTAGAGTTTGCCATACTTTGCTCCGTTTGAAGGATCATTATCGTAATAACAC
>JBKCGW010000095.1:0-1983 GCA_046303175.1 Flavobacteriales bacterium | reverse complement strand
CTGTGCTCCGCCACCACCTTGCGCTAGACTTACGGTCTTGCATCGCACTACCGATTGACCACAAGAATTAACTGCGCGCACGCAAATGTTCACAGAAGAAGGAAGAAAGCCCGCATCAAAATTCACTGAATTCGTTCCCTGACCAAATGAAATAAAACCACTGGAGATTGTCCATAGATACGAAGTAGCACCTGACACAGCGCCAACAGAAGCAGAACCCAAACCAGCAACAATTACGTTGGTCGACATCGTTCCAGGTTGTGAAGGCGCGCCTTGTATCGTAGTTGACCGAAGTCCACTGTTGCATCCTGTGAGTGAATTAGCGCGGACGGAAAGAGTTCCCGTTGAAAAGGAATTGCTGAAGACCAAGGTTATGGAAGTTCCCGAGCTCGAGCCTGAAACGGTAGCTCCCGCAGGAACGGTCCAAGTATAAGAGGCCGCACCTGCCACAGATGCAATCGAAAAAGTCCGTGTTAGACCACAAGCATTCGTCGTTACACCTGTAATTGCAGCCGGTGTAGCAAGCGGAGCAACAATCGTCACACTTCTAGTGGCAGTAACAACTACTCCGGCGCAAGCACCCGTTCCTGTAACCGATGCGGTAACGGTATAGGTACCTGCCGTGCTAGTAGATGGCGTGATGGCACCCGTGGATGCGTTAATCACAAGCCCTGCAGGTGAAGCAGAGAATGTTGGAGTACCACTTGAAGATACAGTAGCCGCAACAGAACCGGTCGTTGATTTACATAGAAAAACAGTACCCGTGCCCGTTCCATAATTCAACGTCACAAACGGAGAAGCGACAATAGTAACCTGAGCAGTTGACGTAGCAACAAATCCGGCGCATGCACCTGTTCCAGTTACCGATGCAGTAATAGTATAGGTTCCAACAGTACTCGTTGAGGGAGTAATGGCACCTGTTGTTGTATTGATTGTCAGCCCTGCAGGTGAAGCAGAAAATGTCGGAGTGCCGTTGGTTGTATATGCCGCAGCGAAATTTCCCGAAGTTGATTTACAGAAGGAAACAGTACCCGTGCCATAACTGATTGTTACAAACGGAGAAGCAACAATGGTTACCTGACTAGTTGCAGTTACAACCACTCCGGCGCACGAACCCGTTCCGGTTACCGATGCAGTAACCGTATACGTTCCGACTGTGCTAGTGGAAGGTGTGATGGCTCCTGTAGATGCATTGATTACAAGGCCTGCCGGTGAAGCTGTGAATGTTGGTGCACCGCTCGACGTAACAGTGGCGGAAGCAGTTCCTGTAGAAGCTTTACATAGTAAAACAGTTCCTGAGCCATAACTTAACGTCACAAAGGGTGAAGCAACAATTGTTACTTGGGTTGTTGTAGTAGAACTTGGGCATGGACCGGATGCAGCGAGTGAATAGGTTACTGTATACGCTCCTACAGTACTTGCTGATGGGGTAATTGCTCCTGTAGTAGCATTAATCGATAAGCCTGCCGGAGTAGCACTATAGGTTCCACCTGCAACTCCAGTGCGATTTACATTCTGAGCCGTTATCGTGCTCCGACAATAGGATGCAGCGTAACTGATTGTAGCTGTATTGGAAGTTACCGCAGCAGTAATTGAATTTGATCGAACCGTGGTGCAGGCATTATACTGACAAAAAATAACGTCATTATTTGCGAGATTGGACAGTGTATAGCTGTTACCCTGAGCAACCTGTATTCCGTTCTTAAACCAGTTCAGCGTGGCATTTGCAGTGATATTAGTTCCAACAGCAGTGAACGTAACACTCGACCCATTACAAATAGGAAATACGACGTTCGAAGTAATCGATAGCGACGAAGTCAATGGCACGTGTGCATTGATATCGCATCCGACAGGAGTCTGTGCACGTGCCATCACATCCAAACCACCTTCTAAATCGAAAGGCTGAAGAGATCGATTCATCACACCCGAAGAAACAGTCGGAGCCATAATATTCGTGCTGCCGGAAGCTGTATGAGCTAATTG
>JBKCGW010000094.1:0-2802 GCA_046303175.1 Flavobacteriales bacterium | reverse complement strand
CTTGGGCATCGATATCATCAATTCCAGTTTGGGGTATTCGTTGTTTGATGATCCGGCCTACGACTTTTCCTACGGGGACATGAATGGAAATACGATTCACTGTTCAATTGCTGCGTCGATAGCGGCCAGGAAAGGCATTCTGGTGGTGAATAGTGCCGGCAATTCGGGCGATGATCCGTGGCGATTTCTCACTGCACCCTCCGATGCAGAAGGAATTTTGTGCGTGGGTGCGGCAGATGCGCAAGAGAATCACGCCTGGTTTAGCAGTTATGGACCCTCGGCTGATGGAAGGGTGAAGCCCGATGTGTCGGCGATGGGCGCGGCGACGGCTTATGCAGCGCAAGACTCCACCATTCGAACGGGAAACGGCACTTCATTTAGTTCGCCGATTATTGCGGGAGCTTCGGCCTGTTTGTATCAGGCTTTCCCCAACGCGTCTTCGATGCTCTTGCGCGATGCGATTATGCGCAGTGCCTCGGCCTATGCTAATCCAACTGATTCGCTGGGCAATGGAATAGCCGACTATTACAAGGCCTGGCAATTGATGCAAGGTCCAGTTTCTGTGGAAGGAGACTTCAGCGCTTCGGTGTATCCCAATCCGTGCACGCAGTCGATGCGTGTTATTTTGGATGATGCCAAAACGTGCAATGTGCAGTATGCGATTTACGATGCCATGGGACGACGGTGTTTTCTAAGTGCCGGTTTGGTTGCTGTGGATGGGCATGGCACTTTCACTATCGATAATGCCGTTGAAGCCTTACCGGCCGGGAATTATACATTGCACATCTTCTGGGAATTGCGCAACTCGATGGTTTCATTTACTAAATTCACGTCACCATGAAATTGATTCTACTTGCTTTTAGTCTGCTTGTTGCAGGACGTGTATGCGCTCAATTCGAAGTAGGCCATGTGTCTGCCACTTACACTGACCCAACACGCTCCGACAGATCGATTGCATGCGTAGTGTATTATCCGTCAATTTCGACTGGCGATGCAGTTCCTGTTGCGGACGGAACGTTTCCATTCATTGCTTTCGGACATGGTTTTGTGATGGATTACACCGCGTATCAGAATATCACCGATGTCCTTGTTGCTTCGGGTTATGTGATGATTTACGTTGAAACGGAAGGAGGATTTGCACCGGCGCATGTGGACTTTGGGCTTGACCTCGCGTATGTGGCTGATCATTTTTATGAAGAGAATTCCACAGCCGGTTCGCTGTTTCAATCGCACCTCATCGACCGTTGCGCCATTATGGGACATAGCATGGGAGGCGGCGCCACGTGGCTTGCAGCAAACACCAGTGAAAGTGTCGATTGCATAGCAGGATTAGCACCGGCCGAAACCAATCCATCAGCTAGTGCAGCAGCGTCGAATGTGAATGTACCCGCCCTTGTTTTATCGGGAAGCAGCGATGCAGTCACACCTCCCGCCAATCATCACATTCCCATCTATGAAGGCACCGCTTCTGAGTGTAAAATCTTCGTCGATATTCTGAACGGCTCGCACTGCGGTTATGCCGATTCCGGTTCGCTGTGCGATTTTGGTGAGTTTGGTTTTAATGGATTGAGCCGAGCAGAACAACAGGTCATCACCCATGATTTATTGCTTGCTTTTTTCGATTTTCATTTGAAAGACCTCAGCACGGGAAATACCACGTTGCAGAATTACGACGACACGCAGTCGAATGTCGAAATGCTGATTGAATGCTTGAGTTCTGTTGCACAATCTAACTCTCAGGGCATGTTGGTATTTCCGAACCCATGCACGGAGTTTTTGTTTTTGGAAGGCGATGCTAGCGGAAGCATGACCTACGGCGTGATGGATTTGACGGGTAGAGTAGTAGTGTCGGGTAAATTGATGTTCTCCGGCGGGCGCGCTGAAGTAAACACAAATCAATTGCCTGTAGGCGTTTATACTATCCTCTTGAATGATCAAGCCGCAGCGCGCTTCCTGAAGCGCTAATAGGGAGGTTACACGGTCGCTTTATGAACTCATTGATTTGTTGTAAATCATAAAGAAATCATTTATATTTGAGATGCATTTGGATGTTTTGCCTAAAATTTTTTAGTATGAAAAACCTCTCTACCTTAAGCTTCGCCGTAGCATTTGCATTTATCATGCTCAGTATTTCTGATTTAACTGCGCAAAAAAATCAAAATACCCAACAGCCACAGAAAGTCAATACTAAAAACTCGGTAAAAACCCATTCGGTAAAACCTGTTTCCGCCGGCAAGAAAAATGTCACAACACGCAACGTGGCAAAGCCCGAGAATATGACAGCCAACTCCGGCAATATTTCCATAAAGGATGAAAAACCCTCCAATCCTCGACCAATACCAGTGAGTAAACCGCAGCCTGTTGTGGTCGCTGCAGAACCGAACATCAAAGTGTATCCGAACGGGTCAGAAACGTTGCTCTTAAGCAAATCCCTCCGTCTTAGCAATCGACGCTGTGCAAGAAGGGAAAATCGACGCTGCGGGTGCAGGAGCGAAATAGAATTTGTGAATACAACCTCGGATACACTCGAAATGTATTTGGGATACCTCAGCAACATGGAGACGCCAACCATTGATGGTGTAGTGCTTCCCCCGATGCGCAATCTATATCCTAACTTCTATATTCTGCCCGGCGATTCCACAAAGCTAACAGGAGGTTGCCGAGGAGCAATTCGATACGAAGCACGATCAAAAAGACCATTCAGAATGAATGATGACTCCTGGAAACCGCGTGTGTTGCTCGAGGGTTACCAGCGTCAGAGTTGTATGCAGCGCACCATCTATTTGGATAACCGTTGATGCG
>JBKCGW010000093.1:0-2392 GCA_046303175.1 Flavobacteriales bacterium | reverse complement strand
TTATGAGCCAGTGGCATATGAGAGGGAAGGCGTAGGGGCGAGTGGCGAGTGGCGAGTGGCGAGTGGGGCGTGGCGATGTTTCCGGAAGGGATTTAAATATAAATATGAGAATTGTTAATTAAAAAAGTGGAAATGAGCGTTGTAATGTTACGTTCTTCATTCTCCATTCTCCATTCTTCTTTTATTGATATAGAATGAGAAACAGAAACAGAATCAGATTGAATGACCACTGATCATTCGCCACTCGCCACTCGTCATTCGCCATTCGCTCTTCCCTCCGGCAGCTGCATCCAATGCGTCACATCTCCGAAAAAATGATTGCTATTGCCTTCGCCTTGCCAGAAGTGTGGACCATGCTTCGCGCATTTTTCACTACCCGCAGGATAGAAGTCTTTAAGGAACTTTAAAATGACAACTTCGCGCATTTCGAATTCCCCCGATTTGCCGGGCAGAAAAACACGGTTGTTGGGAATGAGCCCAAGCAGACGTTGGCCGTCTTCGGGCAGTCGATCGTGTACGGAAATCCACTCGCTCATGTTATCAGGTATTAGCGTCCGATGAACACGGCCTTGCGTTTTTCCATGAAGGCAGTTACGCCTTCGCTGTAATCGTTGGTGCCGCCTGCTTCAATTTGGTATTGCTCTTCCAATTGAAGTTGCGCTTCGATGGTATTATTCATGCTCGCATTCAGCGCAGCCTTCGTAAGTCCCAAGGCGTGTGTAGGCATGAGTGAAAGTTCTTGCGCCAACCGTGTAATGGTTTCTTCGAATTGATCGTCCGGCACGCACTTGTAAATCATGCCCCAGCGCTCGGCATCGGCAGCACCAATTTTTTCGCCGGTCATCATGATGGCCGATGCCTTTGCAAAGCCAATAAGTCGCGGCAGGAAGAATGTTCCGCCACTATCGGGCACCAACCCGATTTTAGAAAAGGCTTGTATAAACGATGCGGATTCGGTTGCAACTACTACATCGCACGCAAGCGCGATGTTGGCGCCTGCGCCTGCTGCTACGCCATTTACCGCTGCAACTACCGGCTTTGCGACGTTGCGAATCTTTTCAATAATTGGGTTGTAGTGCTCACCCAAAATGGTTTTGAATCCGGGCGGATTCGGGCCGGTTACTTCTGCCAGGTCTTGTCCTGCACAAAAGGCCTTCCCGTTGCCTGAGAGCACAATGCAGCGCACGTCTTTATTCGCTGCAGCGTCGTCGAGTGCGCCTTGCAGGGCCAGTGCCATCTCGCGATTGAAACTGTTATATACCTGCGGACGGTTGAGGCGAATCAATGCTACCGAACCGACATGTTGGATTTGAATGGTGTCGCTCATAAGTGTTTAATCAAATGTTTTCATCTAAAGGCTGTATCGATTTTCTGCCTTTCATAAATCGAATTACCAATTGCAACAGTAGGGCTCCAAAAGCGCTTTTAATAATAGCACCGGGCAAGAGCGAGGTAAGCTTTTCTTGCCATCCTTCAGGGTCGAGTTGCGAGAGCCACAATCCTCCGAAGAGCAAAATAATCAAGTGACCAAGTACCCAGTTGAGTATGGACGGCATTGCTTTACTGAACATTTCCGTCTCGGCCAAATATCCGCAAACAAGCGATGCCGCTACGAATCCGAAGATAAAGCCGCCGTGCTGACCTAGGATAATTCCCATGCCCGAATGATGTCCTGCGAACACAGGAAATCCTATGGCTCCGGCCAAAATGTAACCGGCTACGGCTGCTGTGCCGATGCGCCAACCAAAAGCGATGGCTCCGAGAAGTATCACAAACGATTGCAGTGTAATAGGAATCTCGCCCTTCACGTCAATAACAACCGGGCCTAGTGCAACTTGTAATCCGAGCGCAATGAGCACCTTGATGATGCTATCAACGACCGGTGAGGAGTGAAAACGGATGATGGATTGCAGCATGGTTCTTATCGATTCTCAAGGAAAAAGGTCTGTGCATCAGCAGGGACAAATCGGTTGTTCTTACGATTCACATCGGCCATGCCGTCGTAGGCATCTATGTGGATGCTTTCGATGTCTTTGATGGATTTGGCAACGTTCAGCGAATAGGTTGGCTCTACCCATTTCCAATCGGGCAGAATCGTCCAGGTACCGTTGTATCCATCAGCAGGCTTTTCACCGCGCATGATGTCGAGGGAAATTACAAACGTTTCAACACTACCATTGGTGTATTTCACTTCTACTTCCACGGGCATAATCATTTCACCTTTGCGTACAAGCGTTACCTCGGTTGCATCGGCGGCACCATTCACCATCGCAATGCCGTAATCAATCGTTTTGGTAGTGTTCACGAAGTACTCGTTGTACCAGTCTAGCTCCAGGCCACTGCGCTTTTCCATCACACGAATCAAATCGTACGGATCGGGATGGCGGAACTT
>JBKCGW010000092.1:0-1283 GCA_046303175.1 Flavobacteriales bacterium | reverse complement strand
CCTTCAAGGTGCTGCCTATGCGTTGAACGGTTGCTTCGCCCAGCTTGTTTATCAAGCCCAAGTGGGACATGGTGAGATAATCTTTCGCTGCAGCAAATGTGTATAGCCCGGCAAGCAGGGCGTCGCCGTCGGTGAGGTCGGCGGCATAGCGCTGCAAAATGGCTCTATAATATTCGTCAATCTCTTTGGGCAGTGCCCCTATATCGTTCAGGGCTATACTTCCATTTTCCAAGGCATCGCACAACAGCTTCAAGTAAAGCGGATTGCCCTGCGAACGCTGTTGCACGGCATCAATCCAAGTGCTTTCGCGCTCTACTTCGTATTTGTTGGCCACCTCATAAATCAGCGCGCGTATATCCTCTTTGCTCAACCCGGTTAGCTCCAACTTGGTGTGATGCTCTACAGGCAAGGTACCCCAAAGATCGTCGATGCTCTTATGTCCTCCGGGGCGCGAGCCATAGATGAATAGTATGTTCTCAAAATTCTCGCGTGGCAGGTAAGTCACCACGTTGTTTTCCGTGCCCTCATCAAGACCATCGATAAGAAAGAGCAGCTTTTTGCCTTGGCAGTGTTCGTTCCACATCCGCCACTTGGAAAACAACTGGTTCTGCAAATCGAAAACCATTTTTCCCTCGGCACGAATCTCCTTTCCCTGAGGGAACACCTCGTCGGTGCGTTTGATGAGGTAGTTGAACAGGTACTCGGCCTGGGCCTGCTGTGTTCCGCGACGAATGAAATACTCAATTACCGTGAGCTGCTTCAGCTCTTTATGCGCTTTTAGGTCTTTAAAAAACTGTGCAATGAGCGCGGACTTGCCAATACCGGGATTGCCCTGAATGGAGCAATAGCCCTTACTTTTTTCGAATACAAACTGCACCAGGCTTGCGCGTTCTTGCGTTCGCCCTTTGAACGTTTCCGTGAGCTCTTCAATACGTTGGTAGAACTCGTTGTTGCCCGTCTTCTTCCATTCGTGGAGCGGAAGGTATTCATGGACTTCACGGAAAAAATCCTTCTCGCGGTAGTGCTTGCCGAGTGGATAATTGAGCAGTCCGATTTTATCGTTTTTGATATCGTTGAAAAACGCAAACGAAGCCTCTGAGTTCTCGTGGCGATAGAGCAATATGGGGTGCAGTGATAGCACTGCATCGCTGCCGGCTTCTGCCCTACCCTTACATCTCATAAAAACTTTCCCATCGATTTATTCGAACGTCGAAGCCGAAAGCCATTTCGACTGCAGCAATTTGTGTAAGAAAGGCTCGTGCTTTTTGATTTCGGCCTCACAA
>JBKCGW010000091.1:0-1606 GCA_046303175.1 Flavobacteriales bacterium | reverse complement strand
CAAGTGTCCGTGCTTCACCAGGTCGGGGAAGAACTGAAGGAAGAACGTGATCATGAGCAAGCGAATGTGCATACCATCCACGTCGGCATCGGTGGCGATGACGATGCGGTTGTAGCGCAACTCTTCAAGGCCGTCTTCGATATTGAGTGCCGCCTGCAAGAGGTTGAACTCTTCGTTTTCATACACCACCTTCTTGGTCATGCCGTAGGTGTTGAGCGGCTTACCGCGCAAGCTGAACACGGCTTGGGTCGAGGCATTGCGCGAGATGGTGATGGAACCGCTGGCGCTGTCACCCTCGGTAATGAAGAGGGTTGTTTCGGGTGCTTCGGGTTTGTTGTCGTTGAAGTGCACCTTGCAATCGCGCAGCTTCTTGTTATGCAGATTGGCCTTCTTCGCTCGGTCGCGTGCCAACTTCTGAATGCCTTGCAGCTCCTTGCGTTCGCGTTCGCTTTGCAGAATTTTCTTCTGAAGCGCCTGCGCCGCATCGACGTTTTTATGCAGGTAGTTGTCGAGTTCCTTTTGGAGGAATTCGAGCACAAATGCCTTCATGCTCTTGCCGCCTGGCTCGATTTCGTTGGAGCCGAGTTTGGTCTTGGTTTGCGATTCGAATACCGGCTCCACCACTTTCACGGCAACAGCCGCTGTCACACTCGAACGAATGTCGACCGCTTCATAGTCTTTTCCGAAAAAGTCGCGGATGACCTTCACATACGCCTCGCGGAATGCCGCCTGGTGCGTACCGCCTTGCGTGGTGTATTGTCCGTTTACGAAGCTGTAGTAATCTTCGCCGTAGCTGTTGGTATGCGTGATAGCCACCTCGATGTCTTCACCGCGCAGGTGAATGGTAGGATACAGCTGATCCTCGCTCATATTGGCCGCGAGCAGGTCGCGCAGACCGTTTTCGCTCTTGAATTTCTGTCCATTGAAGACAATGGTCAAGCCGCTGTTGAGGTAGCAATAGTTCCACAGCAGTTTCTCTACGTGTTGCGCGCGAAACTGGAAGTTGTGGAAGATGGTATCGTCGGGAACGAACATCATCGATGTACCGTTCTTCGAATCGCTCTTGGCGATTTTGTGGTCTTTGCTGATGTTGCCCTTGGTGAACTCGGCCACTTTGCTTTCGCCGTCGCGCACGCTCTCCACCTTGAAGTAGCCGCTGAGGGCGTTCACCGCCTTGGTACCTACCCCATTCAGACCCACGCTCTTTTTGAAGGCGCGTGAGTCGTACTTACCACCGGTGTTGATCTTCGACACGCAGTCGATGACCTTACCCAGTGGAATACCGCGTCCGTAGTCGCGCACATACACGGTGTTGTCTTTGATGGAAATGTCGATGGTCTTTCCGTGACCCATCACGAATTCATCGATCGAGTTGTCGATGATCTCTTTCAGCAAGACGTATATCCCGTCGTCGTAGGCCGAGCCGTCGCCGAGCTTCCCGATGTACATACCCGGGCGCAGGCGGATGTGCTCGTGCCATTCGAGCGATTTGATATTGTCTTCGGTATATTGAACTTGTTCTGCCATGGTGGCTTGTTTCAGGTAAAATTGGACATGCGAATTTACGGCGGGGCAAGGGGCGCGGGCGGTTGATAAAAGGGGGAGT
>JBKCGW010000090.1:0-3260 GCA_046303175.1 Flavobacteriales bacterium | reverse complement strand
CCCTTACCCCGATTGCTCGGGGCGGTCTAAATCTCTGCAACACTAGCTGTCATCATGCTGTCTCCGGCATGAAGCCCCCGCTTTTCACAGGGTGCGGTGCCCACTGCAGCCCGGACTTTCCTCTGCGCACAAGGCGCAGCGATGGAACGGCGTTGTTTGCGGCAAATATACGAATGGGGAGTGGGTACTGGGTACTGGGGACTGGGTACTGGGGAGAGGGTGCTGGGTACTGAAAATAGTTGAGAGTGGATGAGAGGTGTCTAATCCCCAGTCCCCAGTATCCGGTACCCAGTCCCCAGTCCCCAACAATATCCTTCCACATTCCCATGTTCTAAACTATGCGAAAGGGCTGACGCAGGCTCGTATCCTTTTCGTCATTTTGTCGTATCATTCATAAAGACTATCCTGACATGAGAATTTTGAGAGCGAGCATAGTGAGTTTTGCAGTTGTGTTGATGTTGCATGCAGTGGCGCAAGCCCAGCAGCCGTGCTTCAAGCAGCGCGTTACGCCGTGGGCCGATTCGTTGATGAAGACACTTACGCTCGAACAGAAAATTGGTCAGCTATTCATGGTGGCCGCTTGGAGCGACCCCAATCACAAGGCCTACAATAGCCAAAAAATCCAAAGCCTCATTGAGAACCATTCCATCGGTGGAATCATTTTCATGCAAGGATCTCCGGGCCGTCAGGCGGCTCTTACCAACAAGTATCAAACACTTTCGCGTGTGCCATTGCTCATCGGTATGGATGCCGAATGGGGATTGGGCATGCGTCTCGATTCGACCATTGCATACCCGCGTCAAATGACCTTGGGTGCTTCCAACAACGATAGTCTCGTGTACGCTTTTGGTAAGGAAATGGCGCGTCAGCTCCATCGCTTGGGTGTGCACGTGAGTTTCTCACCATGCGTAGACATCAACAACAACGCTAAGAATCCGGTTATATCAAGTCGTTCATTCGGCGAACAAAAAGAGTTGGTTGCTGCACACAGCGCCATGTACATGCGGGGGTTGCAGGATGGCGGTGTGTTGGCATGCGCCAAGCACTTCCCGGGTCACGGCGATACGGATACAGATTCACACAAAGACCTGCCCGTGGTTGCGCATTCGTATGAGCGACTCGATTCACTCGAGTTGTATCCCTACAAGCAGCTTATTCGCCAAGGGTTGGGAAGTGTTATGACTGCTCACTTGTATGCACCTGCATTGGACCCCAACGAGAAAGTGGCTTCAACGCTGTCGCGCGAGGTAATCACCAATTTGTTGCGCAACAAGTTGGGCTTCGGTGGTCTGGTGTTTACCGATGCAATGAACATGCAAGGCATTGCCAAGTTCTTCAAACCGGGCGAGGCCGAGGTGAAAGCATTGCAAGCAGGCAACGACGTTCTGTTGTTTTCGCAAGATGTGCCCATGGCGGTCAACAAAATCAAGACGGCTATCGACAGCGGATGGATTAGCATGGAAGAAGTCGACATGCATTGCTACCGCATTTTGCAGGCTAAAGAATGGGCCGGCTTGTCGAATAATACACCCGTGCAGGTGGCCAATGTATATGACGATTTGAACAGCGCCGAGGCGTTGAAGCTTCGTCGCGAGGTGATCGAACAGAGCATCACAGTGGTGAAGAACGAGGACAATCAAATTCCGTTGACACATCTTCTGGGTAGTCGCGTGGCAGTGGTTACAGTTGGAGCAGAGCGCAAAGCAGAGTTTCATGAAACCCTTGCGCACTATGGTAATTTCGATCACTATCTCATGGAGAAAAGTCCGGATATGAATCGTGCAATCTACTGGCAGCAGAAACTCAGCGAGTACGATGTGGTGATTGCTGCGTTGGTGAATTCAAGCAACAAGCCTGAGCGCAATTTTGGATTGACCAACGAATCGGTGCGCATCCTCAACTCGGTGGGCGAGAACTGCAAGGTTGTATTGAGTGTGTTGGCGAATCCGTATTCACTGAATGCATTGAAAGACTTTTCGCAAATTGAAACTGTACTCGTGGCCTATCAGGATGATCCGATGACACAGGTTGCGGTAGCAGAAGCCATCGTAGGTGTTATCGGTGTTGATGGCAGTTTGCCTGTAAGCACCACAGCTCAGTATCCTGCGGGTTCGGGGTATACAATGCCCGGTGGAGGCAAGTTGCGTTGGATGATGAGCAACGATGTGTGGTACACCTCACTGCGTTCATCATCGGGTAGCATTTCTCCCGGTGGAAGTCCGGCAGGCGACTACGAAGAAGATATGATGGCTGATGGTGAAGGCAACAAATCACCTCAAACGGTGGCATCGTCTGTTGGGCGTATTGAGCGCATTGCGGAAAGCGGAATCATGAGCAAGGCCTATCCGGGTTGTCGTGTGTTGGTGGCGAAAAACGGAGAAGTAGTGTATGACAAGAGCTTCGGTAATTTGGATTGGAACGCTACGCACAAAGTAGATGAGAATACCGTGTATGATTTGGCTTCCATCACCAAGGTTGCATCGAGCACCATAGCAGCTATGAAGCTGGTGGACTTGGGATTGTTGGATGTGAATAAGCGCCTGGGAGATTATTTGCAGTTTCCTGTGGGCAATGAATACGCACAGGTAACCATTACCAGCATGCTTTCGCACTGCGCAGGTTTCACACCGTGGATTCCGTTTTACACTCGCACGATGTCGAACGGAGAATTGAGGACAGACATTTATAAGAAGACTCAGCAAGAAGGCTATTCATTGCAAGTGGCCGAGGGAATTTACATCGCAGATAACTATCGCGACAGTATTTTCAATTCAATCATTCGCACACCACTCAGCAACGACAAGAGCTATAAGTACAGCGATTTGGGCTACTACTTTATCCAGCGAATTGTTGAGCAGCAGAGCGGTATGTCGCTTGATGCGTTTGTAACGAAGCATTTCTATGCACCCATGGGCTTGGCTACAATTGGATATCAACCGCTGGCACGCATGAACGCAACGAACATTGCGCCCACGGAGGAAGATCGCATTTTCCGCAGCCAAACATTGGTTGGACATGTTCATGATCAAGGCGCTGCTATGATGGGCGGTGTGGCCGGTCACGCCGGTTTGTTCAGCAATGCTCAAGACCTGGCAGCTGTGATGCAGATGTTGATGGATGGGGGAGTGTATGGTGGTAAGCGCTACGTGGAGTCATCGACGGTGGGCATGTTTAACACACGTCACTTTGCCGGTAACCGCCGCGGACTTGGTTTCGACAAGCCAACGTTTACTCCCGGTCATGGTTCTACGTGTGGAGCA
>JBKCGW010000089.1:0-3745 GCA_046303175.1 Flavobacteriales bacterium | reverse complement strand
GGGGCTGCCTGTATGGTTTTGCGTGGGCGTACTCACGAAATTCTCGGCCAAGTTTGCTGAGCTCGGTGGCGCTACTGGGGGAACATTCGAAATTGGTCAAGCCATCGTGTTTACGTATCTCGGGCTTTCGGCAGGAGACTTGGTGAGTAGTGACTTGAGTCAGCTATTCAAGAGCCGCAAGCGAATTGTACTAGGATACCTGATTTCCTGTATCGCTATTGTCTTGCTCTTTCTTCTCGGTCGTGGGTTCTCTGTATCATTCTACTACTTCCTTTGTTTCCTCATAGGCGCGGGCACGGGCTATTGGGCATTGTTTGTTACGATTGCATCGGAAACCTTTGGTACAAATATCCGCGCTACCGTGACCACCACTGTGCCCAACTTCGTCCGAGGCGCCACAGTGCCTATTGTGCTCTCGTTCAAATCACTCGTCGGCAGCATGGGTGAAGTAAATGCCGCACTTATTGTCGGCGGTATTTGTCTTTCACTCTCTTTGCTTTCATTGCTCTTCTTGCCCGAGACGTTTGGTAATGATTTGCGTTTTGTGGAGGAGTGATGAGTGGATGGCGATCGCAGTGTGGTGAAGTCAAGAATGCACGAATGATTTTGTATGAACTTCTGCAGTGAGTTTGCAGGCCTTTTTGATACATAAAAATTCAAACAGGGCAAACAATGAATTCAAAACAATCATACCTACGTCAGTCACTCTTCCGTAATCCGTAATCCGTAATCCGTAATCTCTTAAACCATGAACGAAATCATCTGCCCCCATTGCAACAAAGCCTTTAAAGTCGACGAATCCGGCTTTGCCGATATCCTTCGTCAGGTGCGTAACAACGAGTTCGAAAAGGAAATACATGATCGTTTGGCGTTGGCGGAGCGTGAGAAGGCAAACGCGGTGCAATTGGCAGAAGCCAACCTCAAGAATAGCTTGCAGGAAGAGCTGCTCAAGAAAGAACAGCAAATCATTGAACTCAACGCGAAGAACGAACGTGAGCTCATTGAGCAGCTTGGCCAAAAAGACCAGGAAATGTCGGATTTACGTGCAAAACTCGACCAAGGAGAACTCGAGAAAAAACTATTGGTGAGTGAGTCCATTAAAGCAATCGAGAAAGAGCGCGATGAGCTCAAAAACGAATTGAAGAACAAGGAGACAGAGAAGGAACTTTTGAAGAAGTCCATTTCAGAGGAATATAATAATACCATCAAAGCGCAGGAAGCCATTATCAAATTAAAGGATGAGGAAATAGCGATGCGCAAAGACATGAAGCTCAAGCTATCGACCAAGATGCTGGGCGAAACACTGGAGCAGCACTGCGAAAACGAATTTAACAAGCTCCGTGCAACCGCCTTTCAGCGCGCGTATTTCGAGAAGGACAACAATTCGAGAAGCGGCAGCAAGGGCGATTACATCTACCGTGAAGAAGACGAGGCCGGCAATGAGATCATCTCCATCATGTTTGAAATGAAAAACGAAGGAGATGAAACGGCCACCAAAAAGAAAAATGAAGACTTCTTTAAAGAACTCGATAAAGACCGGTCAGAAAAGAAGTGCGAGTATGCTGTTCTTGTAACGATGCTGGAGACCGAAAGCGAATTGTATAACGCCGGTATTGTGGATGTATCGTACAAATACCCGAAGATGTATGTGGCACGTCCGCAATTTTTCATTCCCATCATCACCCTGTTGCGCAACGCAGCGATGAATTCGCTGCAGTACAAGGCGGAGTTGGCGCTTATTCGCAACCAGAACATCGACATAACGAATTTCGAATCGAAGATGAACGATTTCAAAGAAGGATTTGCTCGCAACTACAACATTGCGAGCAAAAAATTCAAAGACGCTATCGACGAAATAGACAAGTCGATTCATCATCTTCAAAAGACCAAGGATGCGCTGCTTTCTTCGGAAAACAACCTTCGCCTTGCGAATGACAAAGCCGAAGACCTCACCATCAAGAAACTGACGAAGGGCAATCCGACAATGAAGGCGAAGTTTGATGAGTTAGGGACCGAGGAGTAGGGGCTGGGGACAGGGGACTGAGGACTGGAAAATAAGGACTCAACTTCAAGATTGTGTAGCAACGCGCAGCCGCGCGTTGCAGGCCTAATCAGCATAATACACGGAGAAAAGAGAATGGATAATGGAGAACCCGTTGTATTCATTTCTGCACCGCATTTCCTTGTTACCTTCACGGCCTCAAACAACCCTATGCGAAGAATCGTATTTTCTTTATTGGCATTATGCGTCAGCTTCAGTGCCATTGCCCAGCAAGCTACTTGGCAACAACGCGTTAACTACGCCATCGATGTGAACCTAGACCATACCTCCCATCGATATACGGGCACCGAGCGCCTCATCTACATCAACAACTCGCCCGATGCAATCACGAAGGTGTTCTTTCACCTCTACAACAACGCCTTCCAACCGGGAAGCGCCATGGATGTGCGATCGCGCACGATTGCTGATCCCGATGGCCGTGTGTCTGATCGCATCTCAAAACTGAAGCCCGAAGAGACGGGTTATTTGCATGTGAAGCGCATTCAACAAGACGGCAAGGTGCTCGCTGCTATTGAAAGCGAAACGATTCTCGAGGTAACGTTGGCCAAGCCAATTGCGCCGGGAGGAAAGGCTTCGTTCGAATTGGAATTTGAAGGACAATCACCTATTCAAATTCGTCGCTCCGGACGCAACAACAGCGAAGGCATCGACTACAGCATGAGTCAGTGGTACCCGAAAATGTGCGAGTACGACACACACGGCTGGCATGCCAATCCGTATGTAGGGCGTGAGTTTTACGGTGTGTGGGGCGACTTTGAAGTAAACATTACCATTGACAAGAAATACGTATTGGCCGGAACAGGCGTGCTACAAAATGGTAACGAAATAGGCTGCGGCTATGTGCCTGAAGGCACCAAACTAAAGCCACAAGCAGGCGATAAAAATGTGTGGCGATTTAAGGCGAACAACGTGCACGACTTTGTATGGGCAGCCGATCCGGATTATGCGCACGACCAAGCGCAAGTAACCGATGGACCTATGCTTCACTTCTTCTATCAAAAAAATGCCGACTACGCTTCTGTTTGGAAAGAGATGCAACCGTTGGCTGTGAAGGCATTTAGTTTCATGAGTAAGAACTACGGCAAATACCCCTACTCCGACTACTCCATTATTCAAGGAGGTGATGGTGGTATGGAATATCCGATGGCAACACTCATTACAGGTAACCGCAAACTCCCAAGTTTGACGGGAGTTACCGTGCATGAAGCCGCACACTCTTGGTATCAGGGAGTGCTCGCTACCAACGAAAGCCTGTATTGCTGGATGGACGAAGGCTTTACCAGCTTTGCTACGCAGGAAACCATGGATTACTTGTTCCGCTCCGGCATGCCCAGCGGACACAAGGGCGCCTTCAACGGTTACTTCGACATTGTGCGTGAAGGGAAAGAAGAAGCGCTCGACACACACGCTGACCATTATATAACGAATTATGCATACGGAACGGCGGCCTACGAGAAGGGCGAAGTATACCTGGCTCAACTCGAATATATTATTGGCCCAACAGCATTTCGTGCGGGGCTGCTCGATTATTTCGACACCTTCAAGTTCCGCCATCCCGATCCGTACGATTTGATTCGTGTGATGGAAAAGCGCAGTGGCCTGGAGCTAGACTGGTACAACGAGTACTTCGTGAACACTACCAAAACGATTGATTACGGCATTGCGATGGTGAATGGTGCCGCC
>JBKCGW010000088.1:0-1285 GCA_046303175.1 Flavobacteriales bacterium | reverse complement strand
GGCGGAAAAACCAACGGACTGGAGCCTGGCACCCACGCACTGAAGAAATTATCGATTGGTTCAAATCCAAATCCTCCGAACTGGGTGTAACCATATTCCGGAGTAGCTGCATCCAATTGTGCCGCCTCACCGCTTGTATCTACTCCCAAAATCGCGTGGTGGCAAATGTCCTTGTTATCGGGACGAACCTCGATGGCTTCGATGTCGCGGTCTTCTGTGAGGCCTGTTGGCAGCACGAACACTTGGTACATGTCCTCGTTATTACCCTCGTGCTGAAAAGGTTCAGCCAGTGTGAGCACCAAATCGGGTGTACCCACTTGCGAACCTTCTGGATAAATAGGAACCGGTGGTGTTAGCGAAGGGTCGCCCTCCGGTGAGCCATTGGCCACCCACTCTGCAATGGCTGCGATTTCTTCATCGGTTAGAACGTTTTCATCACGAAACGTGCTGTAGGTATGATCGGGAGTCCATGGCGGCATGTAACGTATCCCCGTGACATACTCTACAATAGAACCATACGCAGAAACTTCAGCATAACTAGTGAGGGGCATCGGGCCTATCTCTCCTTCGCGATGACACTTCGTGCAGTGCTCAAAAATGATGGGAGCAATGTCCTCCGAAAAGGTAATCTGAGCGCTGGCAAAGGCACTCCAAATCAATCCAAAAACAAGAAGTATTCTTTTCATTTTACCTATTTTTCAATGATACAACCAACGGCAGGGACGTGGCTCACCTCGGGCTGCTGCCCCTGCAATATCGCCTCGAGCGCATTGCGAAGCTCCCTGTTTTTCACATGAGCTCTTCGCTTTCCTACTCGCACAAAACTATCGTCAATACGCCCATGGTACATGACCGAATCGTTGCGAATCAAAAATACCTCGGGCGTCACAGTCGCAGTTAGTTTCCGATGCATCTCGTCATCGAGCCTCACCGGAAACGGAATTTTATACTCTTCCCGAAATGAGCTCACCAAACTATCGTTGAGCAATGGCCCCACCGCATAGCCAATGAATTCAACTCCTCGATCCGAATACTCTGCCGATACTGCGCGCATCTCCAAGGCGTAGTAGCGACAAATCATGCAGGTCGGTGATAAAAAAAACGCCACCTTGATTTGACCCGCGCAAGTAAAACAGGGCATAATCGCGAGAAACAAGATTGTTATGCGTTGAAGTAAATTCATCTAACCAATCAGAGACTTCCAAAAACGAAATCCGCTTAAAATTACTATGAAATTCATCAAATTATCGTAAAACCCGACAAAACAAACTAACTTGCACCCGCA
>JBKCGW010000087.1:0-25703 GCA_046303175.1 Flavobacteriales bacterium | reverse complement strand
GGCATCTTCTCCAGGATCTCGGCCATTTTGCTGTCCTTGTCTTCATGATAAAGAACGTTATAGGACAGGTTGGCACGCGCAAACCCGGATGAAAGCACGTGAGGCAAACGAAACTTCAATTGCTCTTGAATATCCTTCACCACCGAGGGTGTGGCACTGGCTGTAAGAGCTAGCACAGGCACTTCGGGAAACAATGCACGCAACTCGCCTATGTGCAAATAGTCGGGGCGAAAATCATAGCCCCATTGCGAGATACAATGCGCTTCATCTACCGCAATCAGCGACAACTTCATTTTGCGCACCCGTGCTTGAAAGAGTTCGTTCTGCAATCGCTCCGGCGACACATATAAAAAATGTACGATGCCATATACACAGTTGTCGAGCACACGATCGATTTCCCGATAGCTCATCGACGAGTTGACCGCATGTGCGGTGAGTCCGCGCTTGCGCAAGGCCTGTACCTGATCGTTCATGAGCGCCAATAGTGGCGATATCACCAAACAAACTCCTCCCCTGCACAAGGCAGGAACCTGAAAGCAAAGCGACTTGCCACCACCTGTTGGCAGAATGGCTAAAGTGTCGACGCCATCAATTGCCGGCTGCACCACCTCTTCCTGTGCCGGACGAAACGTATCGTAGCCCCAGTACTTTTTGAGTATGTCGTGTTGGATGGGCATGGTGCGAAGGCGAAAGGTAAGCGATAAAGGGCGAAGGGCGAAGGGCTATGTTGTAACCTCATACTTCGCACATCGCCCTTTATACTTCGTACATCTCTTAACACCCTTTCACAAATAAATCCCGCCAACCTCCGTTACATGGCACAGAGATTGGCAATGACCAATCGTCTAATAAACTTCTCGCAAGTTTGGTTTTGGTTAAGGTTAAGGAAATGCCCCCGGAAACGTTCGGGGGTTTTTCTTTTTACAACGCACTGATAGATAGGATTAAATCAACAATCCTTTAGACGAATTTTCAAAAATCGTAACCTAAAAAGGAAATGGCCCGTTACAAAGGGCATAATGAGAAACGACAAACTAACTAATCGTGACATGCACATACCACAGGAGTGCATTCACTACATGAAACCTTGCAGAACTCTGAAGAAAACTACCTAACCTAACTTTAAATGTATGCTGGAGTATTACAAGGCTGTCTTGGGCAATGTGACGTTTGATACAATGCTCTTTCGAAAAGAACTCCGCAAAGCAATGCGCGAACTCATAGCCGATGATCGAGTGCGGCTGAGGGATTGGCTCAAGCAGAGCGGGCACGTCTGAAAAACTAAATAACTTAAACGAGTTCTCTTGAAAGGGCCGTCCAATTGGGCGGCCTTTTTCTTTTACATCAAGGTGCTACTCGGTAGATGTACCAGTCGAAGTTTTCATTGACCCTGTAGATGAGTCTGTCATGCAAACGACCGGGACGACCTTGCCAGAATTCAAAATAGTGGGGCACTATGAGATATCCCCCCCAGTGCGGTGGACGGGTAACAGGCTTCCCTGCAAATTCATTCGAATAGTGTGTAAGGGAAGCCTCCAACTCTTCTCTCGATCGCATTTCAGCGCTCTGCATGGATGCCCATGCTGCAATTTGACTTTCGCGCGGACGCGTTGCGAAATAGGCATCACTATCCTCAGCGCTTACCTTTCGAGCAATGCCGTATACTCGAACCTGACGCTCGAGTGTATTCCAGAAAAAATTCATACACACCTTTTCTGAGTGCTCCAATTGTTGCCCTTTCGAACTGGTGTAATTTGTATAAAAAACCAATCCCGACTGATCGAATTTTCGGAGGAGAACCACACGAGAGTTCGGAAACCCATCGGCACCAATCGTTGCCAAATTGAAAGCGTTGTAATCCTTGATACCCTCATTCTCGGCTTCCTTCAGCCACAACCCGAATTGATCAAATGGATTTTGATGAGCATTCGACTCGAGCAGAATACTACGATTGTAGTCGTAACGAGAATTTTCAATGTTGGCTTTATAATCGTACATAGAGCTGCGGGTTGGTTATGGCTTCAAAAATATACGCTTATCCTTATCATCTTTGTGCTCCTATGAAATTTGTATCTGATAGATATCAGCGCGCTCGACTCAAATTTGCGGCCCTCGTTTTTGCTGTGCTGTACAACTTTTCACAAGCGCATGCTCAGGACGTCGTTTTCGATCGCGGCGATACACTGCGCGGCGCTCTCAGCCCGGTTCGAACATGCTATGATGTGCACCATTACGACCTTTGGCTGCGGATCGACACATCGTATCAATCCATCAAAGGGAAAAACACCATTTCATTTTCTGCCACCACCGACTTTCAGGACATGCAGGTCGATCTGTTTAAAAACATGGTGGTAGCAACCATCACATTCGAAAATCAGCCTGTCCAATTCAAACGTGAATTCAATTCGATGCTATTGCATTTGCCACGCGTATTATCAAAAGGAGAACATGCTACATTAGAAATTGAGTATTTCGGAAAACCGCGCGTTGCGAAAAACCCACCTTGGGACGGTGGATTTATTTGGACAACTTCAGAAAACAACCAACCCTGGATAGCGGTGAGCTGCCAGGGTATTGGAGCAAGCCTGTGGTGGCCTTGTAAAGATCACCTCAGCGATGAGCCCGACAGCATGGACATCCATTGCCAAGTACCACAAGGACTAGTGTGTGTATCAAACGGACAAGATCGGGGTATAACGTTCGACAAAGAGGGAATCAAAACATTCAACTGGCATGTCTCCTACCCCATCAACAACTATAACGTAAGCATCAACATTGGAGATTACGTGCACATGCATGATGTGTATCAAGATGAGACAGGCGACACGCTTTCGCTCGATTACTATGTGATTCGAGGCAATGAACAAAAAGCCACGGAACATTTCAAACAAGTGAAACCGATGTTGGCCTGCTATGAAAAATTCCTGGGAAAGTATCCCTTTCCCAACGATGGATATGCACTTGTACAAACGCCCTATTTGGGTATGGAGCATCAGGGGGCCATTGCCTACGGAAACAAATTCAGAACAGGTTATCTGGGAAGTGACCGTTCCGGTCAGCAACTGAAATTCGATTACATCATTATCCATGAAACCGGTCATGAATGGTGGGGCAATAGTGTAACGGCAGGCGACATCGCAGACATGTGGATACACGAAAGTTTTTGCACCTACTCCGAAGCGATTTATGTGGAATGCTTGCATGGATACGACACAGCCATGACCTACGTAAATGCATTGAAGAAAACGGTTCAAAACAACACATCCATCATGGGCATATACGGCGTAAACCATGAAGGGCATTACGACATGTATGTGAAGGGAATGCTCTTTTTGAATACCCTGCGCCATGTAATCAACAACGATGAACTGTGGTGGAATACCATCAAGACACTCAGCGATAGCACATTCAAACACAGCGTAACCAATTATAACGAGATTGTAGAATTCTTTGAAGAAAAAACAAAAATGCCTGTAGCTCCATTATTTGAGCAATACGTAAAGCACCCTGAATTACCAGTACTTGAATATTCATCAAAAAAGGCCAAAAATGGAACTACACTCCGAATGCGTTGGGCAAGCAATGTCGAGAATTTCGCTATGCCCATAAAACTGATATTAGATGGAACGAGCGTGCAGGTTAACGTAAACTCGAAGTGGTCTAGAGTAACTCTACCGTCCTCTTACAAATTTGATCAACTTACCTCGTATTACACCCTGAAAAAAGTGAAGAACAAAAGACGAATGATTAACGGATGATGAACATGGATCCTTCTCGAAGTTCGTTCTGTCCATCTCGTCGCTCAAACTCTACCCGATAGAAATATAAGCCGTCCTCTACGTAGGTATCTCCGGCATCAAATCCACCTGTCCATATCGGAGACAGTTCGTTTGACTCAAAAACAACTTGTCCCCATCGATTGAAAACGGTCGCGTTCATCGCATTGATATTGCGTGTAACAATTTGCCAAACATCATTGATACCGTCATTATCAGGGGTGAAACAACTAGGGATGTAAACCGCCTCGTCGCAATCTTGGAATATGACTGAAATTGTTTGCGCTTGGCTGCCGCAGTCATTGGTTACCATGAACCAATAATCACCCGGCTGATCAACCACCAGATAAGGTTCCTCTGATCCATCATTCCATTCAAAGTTTCCTGCCGCGTAGTCATTAATAACAATCGTGAATGATTGGTTCATACAACCATACTGTGTTGACACTGCATCGATATAGGGCAATGGCCTTACGACAACCATTACCTCATCCATTACGGAGCAACCTTCTTCGGTATATTCGAAGGTATAGGTTCCTTCCGTTGCAACAAGAATTGAATCGCCCGATGCTCCTGTGCTCCATTCACCGATATATCCTGTTGAAAGTGCGGCTGTTTCTCCTTGGCAAATTTCGATGGTGGGGCCAAGCTCTATTTGGGGAAGAACAACACGGTATACGTGTACCTCGTCCGTGGTCGCGCATTCACCGTCATAAACAGTAACTACGTAATCCCCTTCTTGCGATACTTCAATTTGAGAAGCCGTGCTTCCGGTCGACCATTGAACCAGGTCCCAAGAACCCGGAATATTCAGCACCGCAGACTCACCACTGCAATACGAAAGTGTATCGGCAAGAAAGAATGTTGGATAGGCAACTTCGTTGACAATGACCGCGTCATCGTAGATACATCCCAGCGGCGTTTCCACCTGCACAGCGTAGGTCCCGGCAATGGTTACAAGCAGCAAGTTATCGTTTTCGCCCGGTAAGATTCCCGCTCCATTGTACCAAGTAATGGTCGGGTTCGAGCCAGTAATTTCTGCATTGAGTGTGATATTGAGTCCTTCACAAAACTCTGTATCGCTGCCTGCGTCAACTGAATAAAGTTGCTCAACAGGAACATTTACTGTTGCCTGTGCCTCTTCTCCGCATTCATCGGTGAGAGTAACCACATATTGGGTTGTCGTCGCGGGTGAAGCAATTACCGAATTGCCTGAAGCAGTATTCAAAGCAGTTGTTGGAGTCCATGAATAAATGCCTGCAGTTCCGTTGGCACTGAGCGTAACATCTGCTCCAGGGCAAATCATCGAAACCGAACTTGCGGTAATTTGAGGAGTAGGAATGATCGTCAACGAAATTTGATTCGTGTTCACACATCCATTTCCATCCGTTCCTGTTACCACATACGTCACCGGAGCACTGATAGTAGCGTTCGGATTAGCAATAGTTGAATTACTTAAACCCGTCGCAGGCGACCATGCATAGGTTACAGCACCTATAGCCGAAAGCGAATGGGGTTGTCCGGCACAAACATCCGTATCGGCAACAATGTTTATTGTTGGAAGGGTCACTTCATCCACAAAAACGTTGTCGCTATACTCGCATCCCAAGGCGGTTGTAATTGTTGCAGTGTAGGTTCCCTCCGCCGAAGTTTGAATAATCGGAGATATTGAAGAACCCGTTATTACACCGTCGAGTGTTGTCCAAAGTACATCTGCATACGTTCCTGTGACATCTACCTGCAACTGCGTTGAAAGACCTTGGCATAGCACGACATTGGTGCCGGCATCGACAGTGGGCATAGCTTCAATCGGCACGGTGACTTGCGTTGTAGCTGTATTTTGACAATCGTCTGTAACCTGCACTTGCAAGGTTGTTGTTACCTGAAAATCGATATTCAAGTCTTGAGCAGAACCTACCAAACTACCATCTGCAAGAGACCATTCCCAAGTTCCTGTGCTACCAGTAGCAGCCAGGCTCACCGGAGCACCGGGACATGCTACACTCGGAGTGGCCACAGAAATGGTTGGTGCATCGAGCAATGTTAGAATTACTTCACCACTTGTCTCGCACCCAAACGCCGAAGTAGCCGTTACTGAATAGGTGGTTGTAGCTCCGAGGGAAACGATTGGAGCAGCAATATTATCGGCTGACAGAAAATCAGCAGGGGACCACAGGTATGTGCTCGCACCTGAAGCAGATATCTGCACGTCTTCGCCGGGACAAACATCTTCATCATCGGAAACAACCAATGCTGGTATCGGGTGCACTATGATATCATCCGTTAAATTTACCGGACACACAGTATTGCTGACCATAGAAATGGTGTGTGTTCCAACACCGGCAATTGCAGGATCGAAGGTTCCTACTAAGGCATCGGTAATTCCATTGCCGCTGAATACACCTTCTGTAGGAGCAGTTGCCAAATCAAAGGGAAGCAAATTTTCGCATGTAATATCCGGCAAATTGAGTGATAGGTTGGGAGCAACCTCAACCGATACTTGCGTATCGTCGGAAAGAATACATGGGTCGGCAAATGAGTATTCAATCGTAAAAGATCCTTCACCCGCTACTGTAGGATCAAACACACCTGCCGTAGCGTCTGTTATACCTACTCCACTCCAGGTTCCCCCTGCAACATCTGCCGTTAGCTGAACGGTGCCATTATCTATACATATAGGTGCTATATCCGTAATAGCAGTCGGTGTTTGAGGTATGTTCACGTAGGTCTCTGTATCGCTACCATTTCCGCCAAAACAATCATTTCCTGCCGCTACTTGATCACAGTTAATGGTAGTATTCAGTGTGAAATCGATGTCTTGCCATGGAATCGGGTTTCCAGCCAAATCAGTGAGCGAGTTGATATCGATTGTGAGCGAAGTTGTCGCGTTGGGTATCGTTATCGGTGGATCGCTTGTCCATTCAAATCCGAATGTGCAATCGAGCAAGGCCGGTGAAATCGCAGGTGAAACTGTGAAGATTGATGCTGATGCCGAAGAGCAAGAATTATCTGCAATAAAAGAGGAAAATCCAGGGGGAGTTGTATAAGTAACAGTTTGCGTTGCACCGCACAAATCGGTACCGGTGAATGTGATGGTTGCATCCGTCAAACTGCCTGTATCCAGCCCCACACAATCATACACCTGCACTGCCCAGCCGCCATTCATCGCATCGCATCCAAAAATTGGCGCCCAGTTAATCGGAGTTGATCCGGCACCATAACTTCCGTAAGTACCGGAAAGTCCGTTCACGCCTGAACACACATTGATATTGTTGGTCGATTCGGTCGAAAAGCAAAAATTGGTAAAGTTGTTTGAGCTGTTGCAAGCTCCGCCTGGATTTGGCATTAAGACCATGTTGGGACTTCCGCACGATACAGGGCCTCTCAAATAAAAAGCCAAGTCACTTACCCAACTATGTGTGCCTGTAAAACAAACCGAAATCTGCGTGTTCGCATCAATTACAAGTTGCGACTCCGGCAAATTACTTATTGGGCTTACTTGTCCCGGAGTAAAAACACCACTCAAACTGATAGGCCCCACGCAATTGGAGGCTATCGGCAGAACGTCCACCGATGGTTCCTGCAGCACTTGAGCTATCCAGGCCCTGTAGCATCCGATAATGACATTGGAAGTAGTTCGCACGGATACAAAGTAGGCGCCCGGTTGGAGGTTGCTGATGGTTGATGTGGGCACATTGTTCTGAACTGTATACGCTGACCAGTTACTGTTGCCCGGCACAAATCGCGACCATACAAAATTGAAACTTGCTCCGGCAACTTCCGGAACCACCGTTAACTCACCCAACTGACCATTTGAATAGTAATAGATAGGATCGTTTGGCTGTCCATCGGTATAAGCAGTTTCACCAATACACCCGGTGCCTGAAAGTTGGGCATAGGCTCTTCCTGCGAAAAGCAGCAGAAAGACAATCGTGGTGTATGTTAAACTCTTCAGCACAGTCATAAGACAATTAACCCGGTTGGCAGGTTGCAAGTAGCCGCAAGATACAGCACCTTTGTTTATTCAAAAAAGTAAAATAAATGAATCCCCGTATTGCTATCCTGAGCACCCTTGCTATCTGCCTATTTACTTGCCAATCTTCATTCGCGCAAATCCAACATACTTTGGGATTTGTAGGCATGCGTTCAGCGCGTGTTTGGGTATGTACCGACCTTGAGGAACCGGTTGCCATAGCCGTTAGCTTGCCCGGAAGTAAATCACCCGAGCGTATATTCTCGGGAAAAACGATTGCCCGTGAGGGATATTCATGTATCATCGATATCGAAGGACTTGAACCCGGAACAACCTATAATTATCGACCTTTTATTGATGTGGCCAGCGGATACGCTTCCTCCAGATCCTATTCGCTCACCACACAAGAACTTTGGCAATTTCGCAAAGAAGCTCCCGATTTTAAACTGGCCGTTGGCAGTTGTGCCTTCGTAAATGAGCAGGCCTATGATCGGCCGGGAGAGCCATACGGAGGCGAATTCCACATCTTTGACACGATTGTAAAAAAAGACCCCGACCTCATGCTTTGGCTCGGCGACAACATTTATCTGCGCGAGGTCGATTTTCAATCCTATGGCAGCATCGTGCACCGTTACAAACATACCCGCTCACAAAAAGAAATGCAAAACCTCTTGAAGCACTGCCCCAACGTTGCCATTTGGGATGATCATGATTTTGGCCCGAATGATTCAAATGGTTCTTTTGTGCACAAAGATTGGACGCTCGATGCCTTCAAGGCATTTTGGCCTAATCCGTCATACGGATTGAGCGATGAGTGCGAGGGAAAGGGAATCACAACACAATTTCAATTCTCAGATATTGATTTCTTCTTGCTCGACAATCGTTTTCATCGCACGTGGAAAGACACCGTTGGAAGTGTGGCCCCTACCATACTGGGAGAAACGCAATTGAACTGGCTTTTGCAGGCGCTAAAGCAAAGTCAAGCTCCCTTCAAATTAATTGCACTGGGCGGTCAGTTTCTCAACTCCGCTGAGGTATTTGAGAATTATGCTAACTATGCTGAAGAACGCCAAACTATAATCAAGGCAATCGAGAAAGAGAATATTCGAGGAGTTGTTTTCCTTACCGGTGACAGACATTGCGGAGAATTATCGTACATGCCCTTGGAGAATGGAAATAGTATATACGACCTTACTATATCACCACTAACGAGCAGAGCCTTTGATATGTCTAAGGAGCAAAACAATTGGCGCGTAGAAAACACCATTAGTGGGGTGCGTCATTTTGCAACCTTAGGATTTACCGGAAAAAAGAAGCATCGAGTGTTAACGATGAATATCTACGACTCGAATGGAAAATTACTTTGGACTAAAGACATTCCACAATGGTAAACTACCGGATTCTCTCCTTGAGTCTGTAAAGTATTTCCTCTTCCAAATACTCGCTCCTTCCGAAATCGAGCATTTTCACTTTACTTTCAACATTCACTGCAACTTCAATTCTTTTCTCATCAGAATAAAAAGTTATCTCAACCCCTGTTGGAGGACTTAAGAAACCCCATCCTCGCTCTGCAAGAATGGCGTTACCGGAACTATTTACTTTTGCATCAGACAGCTTCATCTCTCGAAGCACTTCTTGCGCAAGGTGCAAGGCACGCTGCTTAGAACAATAAAATACTTTCGACGTCATGGTGGTTAGTTAAGGGAGACACAAAGATGCACGAATTCTTTAAGTTGTCAAGAGAAACCGAAAGAAAACCAACCGATTACAACAATCTATTGACAATTTGGTAAAAGTTATCGGCGAAATGTGAACACTCCCTTATGTTATCGACCCAATTCCACCCGAATGGCGTTGTACTTGGACTGAACTTCGGCGGGTGGATTGAAATAGCCATAGGCCAAATGCGGAAACTCTTGTCGTATGTTGACCATCATCTGCCTTACCCCCATGCCGGGTTTTAACTCGGTAATTCCGAGCTTACCGAGATACCAGTCGGGGTCAATATTGAAGTTACGCCATTGAATCATCGACAAGTCGCTGTATCGAATCCAATCGCGCAGTGCTTCATACTCTTCCTCTTGGTCGGTCATACCGGGAAACGTGAAGTAATTGATGCTCGCCCAGCCTCCGTATTGACGCACTATGCGCGCGCTTTCACGGATGTCTTCAAAAGCGTAATTATTAGGTAAATAATACGCCTCGTAAATAGACTTTCTTGCTGAATTGGTGCTCACGCGAATGGAATTGAGGCCCGCCTTCATGAGCTCCTCAACGGCCTTTGGTTTACTGCCGTTTGTGTTCAAATTAATGATACCTCGGGTGGTCTTTTTCCGAATGGCAACGATAGCGTCACGCATGAGCTGCCAAACCAAGAGCGGCTCTCCCTCGCACCCCTGCCCAAAGCTCACAATGGGCCGCTCGGCAGTCTCAAGATGAGGTACCGTAAACTCAACGATTTCATCGACTGTTGGAATGAACGTGAGTCGATCCTGTGGCGAGGTAAGTTCATGCTCTTCGGGCTGAAATGAAATACACCCTAGGCAATTGCTATTGCATGCCGGTGATACAGGAATTGGACACTCCCATCGACCCATAAAAAAATTCCGAGCAGCAGGACAACAATAACGAATGCTACAATTATTACCAAGATGCTGCACCAGTCGATTTTCCGGATGAAGTGTGAGCCGCTTGTTTGTTTCTTCAATGATGAATTCACGATCAAAATTTTCGAGATCCTGTCGCTCATCCGGATCAATACGCACAGCTGTCGTATAGAACTTCCCATCGAGCCACCCCACTACTGTGTAACAATACAATGGTAAGGTTGGCGCTCCTTCCTCTTCCGTGCCGAAGGCAGCCATGTATAACTGGGTATAGGCAGGTGCATTTAGTGCTGCAACTGCTTGCACGTCCTCACGCACATCAAATTCGCCGGTTTCCAAATTCAGTCCATATGGACGACGACCGGGGAGCGTAAACAAATCGCTTCCGGTTGGAAGTTCTATGAAATCCTCCGGTGTTAGCGGATAAACATCATATCCACTCCGCCCCACTGCTTCGAAACGCTCATCTTCAAATATGTTTCCGTCGGCATCAGCATAAACCATAAACGGAACGCGACGCGGATGTGCAAGTGACTTCATGCTGTTATTACTTTATAACGCCCTTTTCGCGCATAATCTCGTTTAGCTTCTCGACCATCACCAATGTAGCAGGACAGCGGGCCATGTTGGGAATAAACACTTCGTCTACCTGGTCTTTGAAATCCTTACGGTGAAAGTGCGGAAATTCCGCACAATCTGAAGGGCGAATTTCATAAATGGTGCAAAGTCCCTTCTTTTTATCAAAGTGCTGACAAGGCGTGCTATCATTCATGATATCACCTGTCTTCTCTTCTGTATATAAATACTTCTCGTAATACTGAGAGGGCGTCATGTTGAAGTGAGCAGCCACACGCTTTATCTCCGACTTCTTCCAAGTTGGGGTCATCTCCATGCAGCAATGCCCGCAAGCCACACAGCTCACCTCCTTCCAAGTAGCATCAGTTGCTTTCTTTACATCGGCCAACAAACCTTTTGGCTTCTTCTTAATTACCTTTCTCAAATCAGCCGAAAGCGACTTCTTCTTCGCGTTAGCACGGCGCGTATAATAGGCTACATCGATTTTTTTCATAGAGCTTTAACTAGAGGTCCAATCTACTTGGAGACTTAACCATGCATTGCCAAACAAGAAGTAAATTATTGGCTATGGATTGTTGATGAAAGAAAAAAAAGGCAAGCCCAATTTATCGCACCGCTACAACCGTCTGCCTTTGCTGCCTTCCGGCCCTGGAGGATTGGACAGGAGCTGGTCGTAAAAGACTTGCCCTTTGCCGGCAAAAGTAACATGCTTTCAACAAACATCGGTAGGTTTTTTCTGAAAATAGATCGATTCGCATGTGTGAGTGCGAGTATTTTTGGACAGATTCAATAATTAACTACAATGAGAGGCAATGTGCTCCGATACGGAATTACAGTAGGTTTGGTCATTAGCGGCTACATGGCATTGCTATACAGCGCGGGAATGGACGTATTTGCCAACTGGTGGTATTCGGTGATAATGTATCCTATATCGATTGGTTTGATTTGTTACTTCACCATCAATCTTCGAAATAACAATGAGTCGGAACCATTCCATTTTAAACAAACCTTTGTGATTCTGCTGAGTATGCTGATGATGGCAATGTTGGTATCCACGCTGTGGAATATTGTTTTATTCAACGTGATTGATAAGACGCTTGCCAAGGAGTTATCCGTGCGCATTCTCGAAGAAACAGAAGCCACCATGGAAAAATGGGGGGCATCGGAAGAAGCTATCAAAGAGACCTTAAAGGAAATGCGTGATTTGCCCGAACAGTTCAAACCTGTAGCACAGCTTTTCAGCTGGTTAAAAGGCGGTCTGTTCATGGCGTTAATCAGTCTAATTTGTGCTTCGTTCATTAAACGAAAAGAACAAAAAAACCCTTTCAAAACCGCATGAAAGACCTTTCGCTAGTTATTCCGTTGCTCAATGAGGCAGAGTCCTTGCCCGAACTTCATGCCTGGATTAAGCGTGTTTGCGATGGTGCGGGGCTGAGCTATGAAATTCTATTCATCGACGATGGCTCGAAGGATGACTCGTGGAAGATAATCACCTCGTTGAAAGCGTCGCATTCCGAGGTAAGGGGCATCCGCTTTCAGCGTAATTACGGGAAAAGTGCTGCGTTACATACCGGTTTTGATGCCTGTTCGGGACGAGTAGTTATAACGATGGATGCTGACTTGCAAGACTCACCCGATGAAATTCCGGAGCTATACCGACTGATAACCGAAGAAGGTTACGATCTTATCAGCGGCTGGAAAAAGAAACGACACGACCCCATTTCAAAGACGATTCCCACCAAGCTTTACAATTGGGCCACCCGCAGAATGAGCGGTATCTATCTGCACGACTTCAACTGCGGCCTCAAGGCATACTCCAGTGAAGTCGTAAAGAGCATCGAAATATTTGGCGAGATGCACCGCTACATTCCCGTCATTGCACATCGCGAGGGATTCAAAAAGATTGGTGAAAAAGTGGTTGAACACCGAGCTCGCAAATATGGAACAACGAAATTCGGACTGGAACGCTTTATCAATGGTCCACTCGATTTGATGACCATCATGTTCATCTCCAAGTTCGGCAAGCGCCCTATGCACATTTTCGGCACCATTGGAGCGACCACCTTTATTGTCGGGCTTGCACTTACCGCTTGTTTAATCATACAAAAGTTCATGCACTTGTATGTATGGCATACCAAAGCACCACTCGTTTCCGACCAAGCAGCATTTTACATTGCACTCACCTCCATGATTCTGGGCACGCAGCTTTTCCTAGCCGGTTTTGTGGGTGAACTAATCACGAGGAACTCCCCTTCTCGTAACCAATACAAGATAAGCGAGCAACTCTAGCCTCAGGAAATCCTGACATTTCGAAAGCATCGTATTTTATTTAACTCCATAAAAAAAGGCCGCTCATGAGCGGCCTTTTCTTCTGTCAATGTCTTTTTATTGCTTCACCAGTGGCTTCACGATTCGTGAAGTACCATTAATCAATTCTACGAAGTAATATCCGGCCTGTACGTCTGTCAAATCTTCTTCAATTTGCAACGTTGCAGCTCCTGTGCTGTAGTTGGCGGAGCGCACAAGGCGACCTTCAGCACCATACACATTCAAGGTTACAACCTTCAATGGATCCAACGATGTGGCATTTACGATGATACCACCATTGGTTGGATTCGGGAATAGAGCGAACTCCACTTCCAATCCGTTGGTAAGGCCCAGGCCATTGCCGGCGTTGTACATGCAAGAGCCATCATCAAAGTTTGCTTGAGGGTTGTAATTCATAGCCTCCGCATCCATGCAACCTGCAATCAAACCACATGTAGAGTTGATTGAAAGAATGCTCGTTGCAGTTGATCCGTAGTACAGGCTACCTTCAAAATAGCTGTTGGCCGACGATACCATGCAGTAACCGCCATTCCAACCATCGCCCCAGCTGTCGTTCATCACCAATTCGTAACAACCATCAGGAACGCAAGCATATTCTGTATACCAGCCCCAGCTTGAATAACCTGAACCAGAAGCGTATTCTACACCGTCCATTCCGATAATTGACCAGCTCATCTCAGAACCCCAGTTGGCTGTAGAAATCTGAATAGTGAGCAAATTTTCGGTACAATCCAATGGGTACTGACATGATCCATCATCCTCGTTGGCCATTGGATTGTAATTCAAGGCAGCCGCATCGGTACAACCTGGAATCACAGGAACACATCCTTCAGCATTGATACCAAAGAAGGCGGAACCACTGCTAAGACCTAATTCAAGGGTGAATGTATTAACCAATACACCGTTGACAGTCACATCGAGGTAACCGCCACCGTCCCAACCGTCACCGAATGAATCGAACATCATTACAGTATAACAACCATCGAGGAGGCATGCATATTCGGTAGTTGCACCTGTTCCGGATGCAACGACATTGCCTACAGCATCAATTACGCTGTAGGAAGCTTCATTTGCGAATATACCCGGGGTTAAGCTGAAAGAAGCTACGTTGCCTAAGCAATCATCGAGGTTCACACATGATCCATCATCTACCATAGCCAAAGGATCGAAGTTCACAGCAGTTGAGTCAGTGCAACCTACAGTAGGATACAGGCATGATCCGTCTTCCATATTAGCTTCAGCATTATAATTCAATGCTGTAGGATCGGTACATCCGAAAATCGGTCCGCAAGTGCCATCAATGCTGAATTGAACTGAAGCAAACTGCTGATTAGCTCCCGGGTGTGCGTTGATAATTTGGTTACCACCGGCATTTACCCAGAAGTATCCATTGTACCAGCCAAATGGACCGGTATTGTTGATCATGTTAGCCGTGTAACAAACTCCAGGCTGAAGGCAAACAGAAGCATATACAATTGCTCCATTATTCAAACCTGTAGCATAATATACCTCGTTACCCTGATCGTCAACGATTTGCAATTCAACTTGGTTACCATTTGAGAATGTACAGATATACAAGCTCGCAATTGTGTACTTCCTGCTCCGTTACAAAACTCACAGCTGCCATTGTCGACGGTCGCTGCAGGGTTATAATTTTGAGCTGTCGCATCGGTGCAACCTTCAATGATGCATGAACCATCATCGGTGTTTGCGTCAGGATTATAATTGGTCGCAGCCGGATTGGTGCAGCCGCTTACCCACTGAATGCAAGAGCCGTCATCGGTGGTTGCATAAGGATTGTAATTCGCTGCTGTGGGGTCGGTACAACCACTGTACTGGCATGATCCATCATCGGTAATTGCTGCCGGGTTGAAATTAGAAGCATAAGGATCCGTGCAACCGGCTACGTTTTCACCGCAAGACACAGTCATAAAAAATGCTCCTGCCAAAGAACCGAAACCTCCCATGCGAACAAGGTATGTTTCGCCCTGAATCACTTCAAAAGTGACCAAACTTTGCATGCTGCATGCGTCATCGTTCTGGGCATAACAATCCAATTGACCGCATGAACCTGTGAAAACGTGTATTCGAGTATCGAAAGCACTTCCACAAGTTGACACAGTGAGCAAACCTGATTCCGTAGCTGTGTAGCTATACCAAATTTGACCTGCCGCTCCAACTCCTCCGCACAAATTGGCGCCGGAAGAAGCATTGTCATTGGGAACTCCGGTGGTGCTACTGGAATAGACCAGACCACATTCCAGTGATATGGGCGCTGAACACGATTGTCCTTCAACAATTTGAGCAGACATTGTGCTCCAAAGGGCTGAGAAAACTAAGAGAACCGCAGTGTAAATAAATTTCATCAGATTCGTTTTTTAAGATTTGGTTTCTGAAACGATAGAACAAGTGTAAAACAAATTTCCTCAATCACAGACTTTTAAATTGTTGCTAAGGTTGCATTCCCAACCTACCCGTGTATGACTCCGCTTCCAAGTAGCTCATCACCTTCGTACCAAGCGACAAATTGACCAGCCGCAATGCCACGCTGAACTTCATCAAATAGAATGAATAATCCATCCTCTCGCCGAATCAACCGGCATTGAACCAATTGCTGACGATAGCGAATTCGCCCTTGGTATGTTCGCTCCTCACCCATCTCCATTCGCAAATCAGGCCTCACCCAATGCACCTCGGAAGGCACGACCTGCAATCCTTGGCGCAACAATGCGCAGTGATTCTCACCTTGGCCAACGTAAATCACATTGGTTTGCGTGTCCGTTTCCAAGATGAAAAGCGGCAATGCCTTCCCTCCTACTCCGAGTCCTTTTCGCTGTCCCACGGTGTAGAAATGAGCTCCCTGATGCTTCCCCACAACTACTCCCATCGATGGATTGAAATGAAAAGGTTGAGTCATTCGAATCAGCTCATCGGCCTTTTCATTTTCGCTGAAAAACAACTCCGGATTATCCGGCACCTCGATGATATCCCCTTCTTTGGGATCAAGCTGCTGCTGCAAAAACACCGGCAATTTGACCTTCCCTATGAAGCATAAGCCTTGCGAATCTTTCTTTTCTGCATTGGGCAGGCCTATACTCCGCGCTATTTCGCGAACTTCCGATTTTTGCAAATGGCCAATGGGAAACAGCGCTTGAGACAGCTGTTGCTGCGAAAGCTGGCAGAGAAAGTAACTCTGGTCCTTGTTGCTGTCTGCTCCGGCAATCAAACGATGTATTTCAATACCGGCGGCGTTGGTAAACGTATTCTTCCGGCAGTAATGACCGGTAGCAACGAAATCAGCGTTCAACGACAGGGCTGCCTTCAGAAAAAGATCAAACTTCACTTCTCGGTTACACAGCACATCCGGATTGGGCGTTCGACCTGCCTGATACTCTCGAAACATGTAATCTACAATACGTTCCTTGTATTGCGCACTCATATCAAGCACCTGGAAAGGAATGCCCAGTGCCTCAGCAGCCAACATGGCATCGTTGCTGTCGTCTATCCAAGGACACTCGTTATTGATTACAACCGATTCATCGTGCCAGTTGCGCATGAAAATACCAATAACCTCATAACCCTGCTCGAGGAGCAGATGAGCCGCTACACTGGAATCGACACCACCGGATAAACCAACGACCACACGCTTAGACATGGCTCAAAATTACATCTGAATGTAAAGTTTACGTGAAATCGGCTACATTTATCCATTGGAAAAAGGGAAGGTCACGCCAAGCGGGCAACCCTTTAATCATTTACTCGTCTAACCGATAACCCTTGTGGCAGAAACCAAGCACTTGCAGGCATTGATCGATGGCTGTCTCAAAGGAGACAGACGGTCGCAGCAGGCGATCCATAAGATGTTTTATGGTAAAATGAAAGCCGTTTGCATGCGATACACAAGGGACTCGGACCAGGCTATGGACGTCCTGCAGGAAGGATTTCTCAAGGTTTTCAACAACCTTGATAGATACACCGGTGTTGGATCTTTCGAGGGCTGGATGAGAAGAATAATGGTGAATCTTTCGATTGATCGATTTCGTCGACTCAAACACGATTTGATTTTGCTCGGCGAGCAAAATGATATTGAGAACTGGGGAGGGGAAGCCGAGGAAGACTCGGATGATTCGGATGAGAATGAGGAGATTTATGATATTACGCCGGAGCAGATCATTGATGCTATGCAGCAATTGACCCCCGCTTATCGTACGGTTTTCAATCTCTATGTGTACGAAGATTACACGCATCAGGACATTGCTGAAGCGTTGGGCATTAGTGTAGGTACTTCCAAGAGTAATTACGCGAAAGCCAAAAAAAACATGAAGAAGTTGCTAATAAAGAATTTGCATACCGCTAAATGAAAAAGAATTTGTCGCCCTTTGAGCGAACTATGAAGGAACGATTGGAGGGACACGAAATGCCTTATGAGCATTCATCGTGGGTCGCTCTTCAGCGCCAAATGGGCCTTGCAAAATCCGGAAGTTCTGTCTGGATTGTGTCGTTGGTATCCACTGTGATGCTTTTATCAGGAGCGGCAATTGCTCTCTACAGGCATCAACATGCGCCTACCGTAGCTCAAAAAGCTTCTATTGATCTTCGCTTTCCAAGTCAAGTGACTGCCACCACTAAAGGTGTATCTCATTTAAGATCGAACCGTTTGGAGCAACCCAAGCCATTGGATACTTCGTCGGCGACTGCTGATGCCAACAATACCGCAGTTTCAGAATTTTCCCTGAGCACAATCGGCGAAAACACTGCTCAAGCTTCCGGCAATGAAAATCCGGTAGTGGTCACTTCCGTATCAGAAAGTTCGAATCCGAAATTTGCAGTAAAGGCTGATAACATCATCGAATTTAGCTGCAACGTTCGTAAAGCCTGTAGAGGAGAAGAGGTTGAATTCCAAACCTCCAATGGGCCAAAGACAGGAAGCTACCTTTGGAATTTCGGAGACGGGCACTTCAGCGATAAAATCAACCCAAAACACAAATTCTCGAAAGCGGGAGATTATGACGTTTCGCTCTCCATTACCAGCGATAATGGTCAAATCAATACTACCGTTGTAAACGACATGATAACCATTGAAGATGCTCCTGATGCAGATTTCACATGGGAATTCATCAACATCAATCCTTCGTCGCCTGAGGTTCGAATAATCAACCTAAGCGAGGGAGGTAACTCCTTTGAATGGAGCAATGGGACTGAATCAAAAAGTATCCAAGACGGCGCTACTTTCCAGTTGAAAAGTACCGGACGTCAAATGATTGGATTGAATGTCAAAAACCAAGCTGGATGTTCCGATGGGTCTGTCAAGTACATCTCTGTGAATTCAGACTTTGATTTAGGTGCCCCTAAACAATGGTCACCGGCAAAAGGGAATTTCATGCCACAGGGGTTGAAGAAAAATAAGGTTGATTTTGAGATGGTGATCTATACTATGAGTGGTGAAAAAGTCTACGAAACTTCTAACCGTGCCAAAGGATGGGATGGTAAGTTGAGTGGAGGCGCCCAAGCTTCTTCAGGAGAAAACTACACCTATAAAGTGATTGTGACCAACGACCACACGCAAGAACAAAAATATTTCTTCGGTACTTTCAACGTTTTTCCTTAACCAAAGCTAAACTGTAACCAGTGTGCAGAAAAAAACCGCACCAATTGTTGCGGTTTTTTTATTATTGATTCGGAACAGTGAACTTTTTGTTGATTACTCTCGTACGAGTCTATATGTTAATCAATAAAGTTAAGTAAATTTACCGCCTCTTAAATTGACTTTAGAGCCATTTTTGTGAAGCTAGTCGAAAAACTCATACTTATTCTGCTTCTGTTTCAGGGGGTTTCTTCCTTGGCTCAATTCGTCGTTACCGCATCCGATAGTGACCCATGCAACTGCACCGGAGAAATAAGTTTTCAACCAACGTCCGCTCAGAGTTACTCCTATCAACTTTTCGATGCTGCCGACCTTCCGATCGAATCGGGACAAAATCAAATTGGAAACCTTCAGATTAACGGACTATGTCCGTCGGTTTTTCATATGGTCGTTAGCTATGCAAACGGCACTATAGAAGACGATTACTTCGAGATTTCTGCGGGCGCTTCAACTATCGGAGATGCTCATCGCGTAATACTTTGTTTGGAGGCATATACCAACGGCAGCGGAGGTGCTATTCCCTACGACCTAACTCCGGAACTCACTTCGTTTGTTCCCGGGGGAACATGGTATGCGCCCAATGGATTAATAATACCCATTGCTGCACTCGGTTCATTAACAGCGGCAACCATGGAAAGCGGTTGGTATACCTACGTTACCAATTCCGGCGGATGTGACGTTACCTCGGGCGTGTACATACAAGCAAATAATACCGGCCTTACAACAACTTATGTAATCTGTGAGACGTATGAGCCCTTTGCCATGATTGATTTCATGCAAGGAACTCCCGATACCATTGGGCAGTGGTTTGATGCTTCGTTGAATATTGTGCCAGGAGGTATTTACAACCCGGCGGTCATGAACGACGCGCTTTTCACTTATGTAATCGATAACCTGGCGGGCTGCCAGCCGGTTTTCCGAAGTATGTATGTTGATGAGCAGCAGCAGCGAGATGCAGGCGTGAATACGTCGATCATGGTTTGCGAAGGAAGCGGCCCGTTTAATATGCTGAACCAAGTTCAAGGTAACCCGGATGACGGCGGAGTTTGGTCAGGACCTTCCCCGGTTAGTCCGGCTGGATCAGACACTTTTAATCCCTCTACCATGAACGAGGGTGTTTACACTTATTCCATCAATTCTGCAGCTCCTTGCTCAACTCGTACATCAACACTTACGATTACTTATACCCAAGATAACCCCTCAGGCCTAAGCGCGGATATCGAATTGTGCTCTTCATCGGGAAACCTTGACATGCTGAATGCGCTGGGTGGCAACCCGGTTGCAGGTGGCACGTGGACTAATCCAAGCGGTGCTGTGGTAGATGGGACATTTTCACCGGGCACCGAACCTGCAGGTAATTATGGGTACTATTATCCGAACGTTGGATGCAGCCCAGCGAGCTCTGTTCTCAGCATTAGTGTAGAAGCCCCCGTCAATGCGGGAAGTAATGGTACAGCAACCATTTGCCAAACAGACCCCTCTTTTAACCTTAACAGCATGCTCAGCGGAAATGCTACGAGTGGCGGTACCTGGCAACAAGGTGGCAACCAGGTAACGAATGTCTATGTTCCCAACAGCAGCGGATCGTTCAATTTTGTCTACTCAGTAGATGCAGCAGCCTGTGCAGATGACCAGGCCTCATTCACCCTTTTTGTTCAACCTGCTGTAGCTGCTCCACTAAGTCAAACAATTTATCTCTGCAGTCTGGGGGCAGTCGTTGATCTCACTGATTACTTCAGCGGACTTGCCAACGTCTATTTCGAAAACTCAGCCGGAGCTCTCGTAAGCAATCAATTCAACCCGGCAAGCCAGTCGAGTGTGATTTTAGAGGTTATTAATCCATCCGGTAACTCTTGTCCCGACCAAGAGGGACAACTCAATGTTCAAGTATTGCAACCTGTAATTGAAGACGCCATCGTACCGTTTGATGTTTGTCGAAGTTCTTCCACTTTCAATTTGAATAATACAATACCTCCGGCTGCGGTTGGAATGGGTACCTGGTTTGATATAAATAATGCGCCGGTTTCGAATTTTGTATCGATCGACTTTATAGGAACAGAAAGCTATGTATATGAAGTTATACAACCGATAACATGTGGTGGAGAGCAAGTGCAAATCGACTTAATTACCTATACACCCAATGATGCCGGAGAGGATGGTTCCGAACTTTTTTGCTATACCGACAGTCCTGCTTTGTTGAGCGACTTGTTACCTGAATCGGCATCGGGAGCGGGTGTTTGGTATTATAATAACTCACCATTTAACTCGACCTCATTCGATCCGGGCATCAACCCTTCCGGCAACTATGTTTACCGAATTGCAGCCAACGGTCCATGCCCTGCCGATGAAGCCGTGATGCAATTAAACGTTCAAATGGGTATCAATTATTCCGCAGGTGCAGACGTGCATGTATGCGCCGGGAGTGCTGAGCAGCCTCTTGGAAGTGCCCCTGCTAATGGTGCTGTTTACAGCTGGTCTCCAACTTCCGGGCTAGATAATCCGCAAAGTGCAACACCTGTCGTTAACATTCCTTCTTCAGTAAATCAGTTAAGTACAACCACCTATTCCGTATTCGCCGATGATGGTGTGTGCACATTCACGGATTACGTCGATGTAATTGTTGAACCGAATCCGACCATTAACCTCAACCCGAGTTACGACATCTGTTTCGGAGAAAGCCTTACGTTTGAAAATGTTGTAGAAAGTACCTCCAGTTGGACGCCTACAAACTTATTCGACAACCCCGAAGCTACATCCCCTTCTATTCAGCCTGCCTCTTCCGTGTATATCGGTGTAGAGTCCAGCTCAGATTTTGGTTGCGTATCGAATGCCTTCAGTCAAATCAATGTAAATCCTCTACCGATTCTTATAGCCGAATCACCAACGGTAGAAGGATGCAAGCCTGTTCAACTATCTATAAAACCTTCATCTGAAAGCTTGTATATCGACCAAATTGTATGGAATGTATCAGGAGTAGGAACCATTGTATCTGACTCATTAAATCTGAGCCTTTTGCAAGCGGGTGTCTATGATGTGGAAGCCACTGCTATCTCTGAATTCAATTGTGTTTCAAGTGTATTCTTTGAGGAGGTCGCAGAAGTATTCCCCTCTCCTGTAGCGCATTTTACCATTTCGCCCGTTGAACTAACTACACTCGAACCCGAGGCTGAATTTGAAAATCATTCGGTAGGGGCTTCCTCCTATAATTGGTGGTTCAATGGACTAGGAGAAAGCACTGAAGAAAATCCTTCTTTCACTTTTCCCAATGAACGAAGCGATAATTTCTACATCTGTTTGGATGCATCTAACAACTATGGATGCCATGATACAACTTGTCGCTACGTATACATGAACGCCGAGTATGTAGTTTTTGCGCCGAATGCCTTTACTCCCGACGACGATGGTGATAACGACGTTTGGCTGCCTGTGATTCGAGGTTTCGATACCCGTGTATATGAGCTTAGCATTTTCAACCGGTGGGGTGACCGCGTATTCTACTCAACCGACTCCGGTGAACCTTGGACGGGAGATGTCGAAAATGGCGATTACTTTGGTACAAACGAAGTCTATAATTGGCGAGTGAAGCTTAAGGTAGACAACTCTGCAGATGAGATTTATTACACAGGCAGCGTTGTTTTAATTCGCTAAAAGCCGGAACCTTTCGGAATGATTGCCGTATACCACGTGGGTATGCATCATTCGTTCATCATCAATCCAGCAATCAATCGGAATACGCTTCTCGGCTTTTTATGCCTCTTATTCCTTTTTCTTGAGCATGATGCGTTGGCTCAATTGCAGCGGTCTGCACCCAAAATTCACATGTCTGATACGCTTCAATTTTGTCCGAATGCAGAAACGGTTATTCATATCGACAGCATTACGGGTGGTTTTCCACCCTACCAATTCAGGTGGAACCTAAATGATGAGCTAGCCGGCACTCAAGACAGCGCAATCGTTCTTCTCACCGACACAACACACATTTTCTTGTCCGTTTACGATGCCGAAGGCAGGATTACTCGTGATTCCCTTCTGGCACTGCCCTACTCGGCCATTGATGCCTCGTTCGAAAGCAATGCGTGGGAAGGTTGTGCACCGCTGGAAATTATTTACACTTCAAATTATTTGGCGTTCCAGCATGTAAGTACTATGGACTGGAACTATGGCAATGGAAGTGTTGACAGGCAGCTTGCTTCAGCGATTGAATTGTATGAAGAACCCGGCATATATTTTCCCTGGTTGGAGATTACCGATGAGCACGGATGCATTTGGATGGATACTTTGCTGAATGGCATACGTGTTTTTCCCACTCCCCATGCTCGATTCTCAGTTTTAGAAGAACAACTCTATTTGCCTGAAACTACGCTGCTGGTAGATAATTTGAGTGATGGAGCTGAGAACTTCACTTGGTATTACTCGGGAGGCACCGCTATTTCGGGATTTGAACCCAACATAGAGTTTCCAAAGAGTGAGGGAATGTATGAATTGAATCTGGAGGCCAAGAATGAATTCGGATGCAGTCACACAACTTCTAAAGTGATTGAGGTGGTGCAAGCCATCGATCTTTGGATACCCAATGCTTTTACGCCTGATGGTGACGGCATTAACGATACCTGGAAAATACAGGGTCCCGGAATGGACGCACATCATATGAGCCTTGAAATTTATGACCCTTGGGGCACAATCGTATTCACTACCAACAATCCCGACGAGGTTTGGACAGGACTCTCAGCAGATGGAATAACATCACTGAAACCAGGGAATTATAACTACCGCATTATTGCCCGTGACACCGAGCACGGTGTCGGGCATTTGTTTGAGGGGCATGTATTTCTGTTGAGGTAAAATACGCAGACTTTTATCCATACGGATAAAGATAATTTTTCATCTGTCTATTATTTCTAGTTGAAAGCAACTTTTCGTAATTTCGATGAGTCTTAAGCTTGTTATCAATTATTGACTCAATCCATGAAATTAGTTAGCTGTATCGCCTTGATGGTATCGTTTTGCGCAACATTACATGCCCAAATACCCATTAGTACTCAAGGAGTTGTAAATACGTGCAACGCAGTTTTTACGGACGATGGCATTGGTGGTGCTTATTCAGATACACCCTATACAATTACCATTTGTCCTGACAACCCGGATGATGTGATTCAGGCCAATTTTGCCGCCTTCAGTCTTCAGGAGAGCCCCGGCAATGGAAATAGCGATTTGCTTTTCGTCTACGATGGAATGGACAACACGGCCATGTCGTTAGGTCCGTATTCAGGCTCGATTGCCAATCTTCAAATTACCGCGACAGTGAATAACCCAACCGGATGTTTGACATTTGTCTTTGACCCGAATGGACCTGCCAATACTACTTTTCCGGGTTGGGAAGCCATTATCGAGTGCACCACTCCCTGCGCCAACCCAACATTGGCTGCGGCTATAATAGACCCGGCTCCCGTGGCAGCCGATCAAACCGTTTCCGTATGCGTTGGCGAAACCGTTTCGTTCAGCGGTGCGGGATCTGCCCCACAGCCGGGCTTTACCATTGACCAATACACCTGGGATTTTGCAGATGGAACTTCGGGTACCGGTTCTAATGTGTCTCATGATTTTACAGCTCCCGGAGAATATGTAGTAAACCTAACGGTAACCGACAACAACGGATGTAACAACCTGAATGTAATTCCGCTTCAAGTACTCGTTAGTACTTCTCCCACCTTTACCGGCATGAGTGACTTAACCACTTGCTTGGGTGACACTGTTTTTGGGGTGGTTGTGATTGGTGAAAATTCTCTGGTAGATGATTTCACCAATATTGGCGGAAGCGCCAATGGCACAACATGGACGGCTTTACCTCCGCAGGTAGTTGTTGGCGAAACGTATTTGGCTGATGGTGCAGGATTCAGTTTTGCATCTGAAATCGTGTATGACTTCTTTGAACCTGGTCAAACACTGGAGAATTGCGATGACTTCTGGGGAGTTATGGTAAACATGGAGCACTCCTACTCCGGTGACGTGTCTATTTCCATTACGTGTCCGAATGGAACCATTGTCGACCTTGTCGCTTTTCCGAGTGGCGGTGGAGGCACTTATTTAGGTGAGCCCATCGACGATGGATTTGGAACTTCGCCCACAGAACCCGGTGTTGGTTACGATTACGAATGGGTAACGGATTCGCCGAATGGAACCTGGAATGAAGCCTTTCAAGGCGGAGTGAACGGAGGCAGTGTTATCGCAGGCGTAGGAAACCCCACCGGAAATACACTTGCGCCCGGGCAATATAGTTCGGTAGGTAATTTATGTGATTTGGTTGGATGCCCGCTCAACGGAGCTTGGACATTCGCAGTACTCGACAATTTGGGAGCAGATAACGGCTACATCTTCGAGTGGGGGCTGAATCTCAACCCTGCTCTCTACCCCGACGTAACAACCTTCACTCCAACCATTGGAGCAGGTCCGGATTCGTCTTATTGGGTTACCTCCGGCAACGATAGTGGTATTCAATGGATCAATAGCATTTCGAACGACGGCGATTTAGTAGAAATCATTCCGGGTGCAACAGGAACTTTTGACTTCACCTACTACGTAGTAAACAGTTTTGGTTGCGAATTCGATACCACCATTCAGGTTACTGTAACTGAGGCACCTACTGTTACTGCCGGAGATGATCAACTTATTTCATGCGGTGAGGTACAACTGAATGGTGGCCTTCTAAATGACCCAGTTGTTGCGTGTGCTTCATGCGGTGTCTACAACTATTGCTACACTACTTTTGATTTCTATCAACAAACGTATTGCCCGGATAATGC
>JBKCGW010000086.1:0-1857 GCA_046303175.1 Flavobacteriales bacterium | reverse complement strand
TTGACAAATGGTTTGTGTAGGTCCCAACTCAACGTCAAACAGCACAATATCGTTCACCTCGAAAGTGACCGTAACCGCGCAATCGTTGTCTACTATTTCCACGTCGTAATTGCCAGGCCCTTCGGCAGTGAATGTGGTTGCAGTGCTTCCATCCATCCAGGTTACCGACTGCCAGTTGCTGCCGGCATCGAGGACAATAGAATCGTAGGTGCATTTGCTGACAGGCGAATCAATCACAGGCTGAGGCAAGGGTGTTTCGGTAATTATGACTTCATCGCTTGCCTCGCATTGCGCGATTGCGGAAGTGGCCGTGAGCACATACGTTCCCGGTGCATCCACCAGCACACTGATGTCGGTTGCGGCAGTTGTGAAGTTCCCATTGGTGGTGGTCCATTGCAGCACTGCATCCGACTGATCGCATTCCCCAACGAGCAAGTAATCACCTCCTTCGCAGTACACTCCGTCATCGCCGGCATCTAACGCAGGTGGCTCTTCTACATTCACCTGAAAACAACCCGAAGAGACGTTACCACACACATCGGTATAGGTGTAACAGTATTCGGTGCTTGTGGCAGGCGTTGCCGAAGGATCCTGAACGGACGTACTCGAGAGACCTGCAGCAGGTGACCATTGAAAAGTACCTTCAGGATTACCATTGGCTGCAAGGGTGATGGACTCGCCCGGGCAAATGGTGTATTCCTCGTCGGTAGTGAATGTATAGGACTCAGCCAAACAAACTACATGCGCATTCGAAAGACCTCCTGTGGCTCCCGTAAATCCCCACCATACCTGTGAAGTTCCGTTGAAGATGGTATTGACCAAGTTGATTTGTGCAGAGAGGCGAAGCGTACAATCGAAATAGAGCTCTATCAATTGAGTCGTTGGATTCCAGGTGATCTTTACCGGATGCTCCTGCCCATCTTCGATATTCAACCCTGCCGGATGAGCGGTTACAGGGCCTGCCAGGTTATTCGGTTGATTGTGGTAGATGTTGCCATCGCGGTGAAATGCCACGTGGTCTTGGGTTATGTCGGAAATGTCACCATTGTGATACGTATCGAACTCAATTCCGAATGAAGGATTGAAGCCTTGAAAACCGAAGCCGGCACCATCCGATCCGATAGCATTCGGCCCCACAGTTTGAAGCACAAAAGCCATCCCGTCGGCTCCATTCACATCCACCGTTCCGAAGTTCATTTGAAACTCAAGCGAAAATGGCTGCGATAAATCCAACAGATCCGTGTACCATACAGACCCGTTTTGCCACAACTGATTGGGAGTAACGGCGATGCAATTTCCATTCATGGCCACAGCATCTCCGTTGAGCGAATAATTCTGCCCGATACATGCAATTGAAATGCATGCTATCATCCAGCAAAGGAACGTCTTAACCAGTATGCGAGCCATTATTGTCAAATGTACACTAATCCCCCTCAATCATACTTATACCATGGTTGGAAATACGTCGGTTGGTAGGATTCCGATGGTGCTTTTGTGAAAATATGTTGCAAGTCGTTAAGGAGCACAGACGGCTCAAGCAATGCTCGACCATGATAATCGGTAGCGAGTGTATTGCATACGAACACGTGTTGTTTTTGAAATGCAGGAAGATTTCGAAGCCGGCTGTCACCCTGAATGATTACATCCGACGAGGCGGGGTTGGTTTCGTAGATAATCTTCCCCCAGTAGTCTGCTGTAGACGCAGCCGAGTAAAAGGTCTCGAACGGAAGCACCAGGTTGCCGGTCGCGGAGCTATCGGTGAATAGGTACCTGCCGCCTGCATCATGGATCAAGGTTGCCAGGTAACTATTGGCCGAAGGCACCGCCCATCGGTCGCCATCCATAGAACCCGCAAAA
>JBKCGW010000085.1:0-3886 GCA_046303175.1 Flavobacteriales bacterium | reverse complement strand
GCGTCGAGTCGAGAATTATTGTTGATTTTAAATCCTAGTGAAGCTTCATACAGGTGCCTAACTGCGTTGGGTTCTGAAGCCAGGTTTCGCTGCGCATACGTTCCCGCCATGGGAGCAGCTACGAGTTGCCAGCGGTTGTGGCGAATGGTGTATTTGACCCAAGCCAGATTGAGCGCGGGACCGTTGTCGGTATGGTTGTATAAAAACTCCGGACGCTCGTCGACTCCGCCCTGTTGGACGCCCCAATACACTTCGGCGTATCCCGATAATTCAAACGATGTCGTGTCTTGAGCTCTTGTTTGAACGCCCACCAAAAAAAGCGTTATCGAGCACACCCATGCGCAGATTGTTTGCATGAGTCAAAAGTAGGGAATCACTCCTTGAATTTTCCGGTTCGAATATCAAAACCATACGGACAATGACGGCAACCGCTTTGACAGCAATAACCGCGTTTGAGGTGATACTTTTCCGTGAACACGATGTATCCCTCTTCGGTGTAGTAGTAGTCTTCTCCTTCTATTTTTTTTCCTACAGCCATTGCCAATGAACAATTATTCTTTCACAGGGTTCACATCCGGTTCAAAATCGAGCGATACAGAATTCATGCAGTAGCGCTTGTAAGTGGGCGGCGGGCCATCATCGAAAATATGTCCCAGGTGCGAGTCGCATCGTCCGCAGGTTACCTCGGTGCGAATCATGCCATGGCTTTTATCGAGCGTGTATTTGGTAGCTCCCTGACGGATGTTTTCGAAAAAGCTTGGCCACCCACAACCGCTGTGGAACTTGGAATCGGAGCGGAACAACGGATTTCCACAAACCGCACAGTAATACGTTCCGATTACTTCGTTTTCGTAATATTTCCCTGTAAACGCGCGCTCGGTATGAGCTTCGCGAGATACCAAGTACAGCTCACGCGGAAGGATTTGTTTCCACTCCTCGTTGCTAACGTTCAGATGAGTTGTATCGGTGCGGGAATAGTGCGGGTTGTTCATGGTGGTTGAATTCTCTGAGGATGCAGACGGTTGTGAAACAGGTTGACTGCATGCGCTCAGCGCAGCGCACATCAACCACAGAAAGCAAAATTTAGCTAGGTTTATCATTTTTACGGTTGCAAGTAAAGCCTGCCAACGTTCAACAAACAAGTTAATTGCACGACGGTTCGCACATACAACAATACTTGGCAATGAAAGAAACCCCGGATGAATCGACGTGACAAAAGGTTAGAATCCGAGCAAACACATTATCCAATAAGTTACAGCGCCCATCGCTGCCGAAATCGGAATGGTGATGATCCATGCCACGAGAAGCTTCCCTGTAACACCCCATTTTACGGCTGATACACGCTTGGTGATACCTACGCCGATAATACTTCCGGTGATTGTGTGTGTAGTACTTACCGGAATACCCTTGATTACTTCACCTCCCATTTTCCATGGAAACTTGAGCCCTTCCGTGAAGAATAACGTAATTGCTCCTGCCGTTTCCGCGGCAACGCCTTCAAACGGTGTCACCTTGGTAATCTTTGCGCCCATGGTCTTCACAATCTTCCATCCACCGCTCATGGTTCCGAGTGAAATCGCAGCATAGCACGAAAGCGGAACCCACGTTGGCATCTCTTTCAAACTTTCAATTTGACCACCCGCCATGAGGGCAACGGTAATAATACCCATTACTTTTTGTGCGTCGTTACCGCCGTGACCTATACTGAAAGCCGCTGATGAAAATAATTGCAGCTTCTTAAACGATGCATTGGCCCTTGAGTTCTGCATGGAGCTCAGGAACAACGTGAACACACCCATTACCAAAACAATGAACCCAAGAAGAATCCACTTGAAATTGGATCCATGGAACATCACTTTCAACCAATAGGTATCGAAACTGCTTTTCAAATTCGATGCATCGTAACGATCGGTTGAATTTTCTACAATGCGATGGGATTCCTCAATGGTAACTTCCTTTTTTTCCTTGCCTACCTGTGCAAGGATTGCAGCAGTCAATGGACCATTCTCTGCTGTTTCTCCCTCTCGTTTGAGGTAATCAAATCGCACGATATACTGTGTGCCGGAAGCATCTTCAACACCCGATGGGTCCTTGGCAACATTCACCAACGGAACATATTCCTTCAAGTCATCTGTTTTGATGGTGAGAAGCTTTTTCACATCATCCTTCGAAGTCTTCTCATCGAATACCAGCGTATAGGAGCTTCCTCCATTGAAATCGCGTTTAAACTCAAGCGAATTGTACACGAGAAAAACAACGAGGGCAATGATGGTAAGCGATACAATCTTCATGAATGGCCCTTTTCGGAATGAGTTGAGAAACCACACCGAGATGAGATACGACATGAGCATACCGGCTATGGGTGCCACGAAAATGAAAATGGCAGTAGCCAGGATAATTCCACCGTTAATGGCCTTCCAACCGAAAGCCGCTAAAAACGCTCCTGCAAAACCTCCAATCAGAGTGTGTGAAGACGAGGAAGGAATTCCATACCACCACGTAATGAGGTTCCAGGCAATCGCTGCCAACAACCCGGAAAATATCATAGCCAGCGGACTGTTGGCCGGGCTGATGTAAATCTCCTTCACCGACTTGGCGATGGTAGTGGCAACACTGTGATCTTTGAAAATGAAGAACGCCACAAAATTGAAGAATGCCGCCCAAACTACCGCCTGAAAGGGAGTTAGTACCTTCGTGGAAACGACGGTGGCAATGGAATTGGCCGCATCGTGAAACCCGTTGATGAAGTCAAAAATCAACGCAAGCGCAATTACCGAAATCAATAAAATCGAATAGTCCATGGAATTGCTTTAAGAGTTCTTCACCAATATCGATTCAATGGCGTTGGCCACGTCCTCACATTTATCTGTAGCTGTTTCCAGTACCGAAAGAATTTCCTTCTTCTTAATCATTTCAATCGCATTGGTTTCCTCCGAAAACAAACGCGCAATAGCCAAGTCAAAAATGCTGTCGGCCTCGTTTTCTAAATCATTGATGCGAATAATGGCTTCACGAACGCGTTGGGCATTCTTCATGTTCTGCAAATTCTGGATTGCGCTGTCTATTTCCAACACCTGGCGCGATAGCACGCTGGTTAGCCCATGCATTACCTGATCGATTTCTTTCAATTGATACAATGAAATTCTAGAGGCCGTTCCATTAATGAAATCAGCTACATCATCCAATGAAGTCGCCAAGTAGTGAATGTCTTCGCGATCAAATGGAGTGATGAAATTTTCACTGAGTTCGATAAATAGATTGTGTGTGATTTGATCCCCCACGTGCTCCAGGTCGTGAATTTCTCGCACAATACCGTCTCTGGCACTCTCCTCTGCATTCAGTAATTCTTTAAACTTTTCCGTCATCGCCACCAAATTGCGCGTAGACTGGGCAAAAGAATCGAAAAACTTTCCCGTTTTGGGGGCAAACATGCGAAGAATATTCATACCGAAAAATTTGGACAAATGAATCCCATAAATGAAAACACTCGCCGACGCCAATGTTACGATATTGTTACCACGGGTTCTTTTTTCTTGATATTTCTGAAACAAAAAGCTGATTTTCAATTGCGCCGATAATCCCAGCATCCCTGTACTTAATGTTGCGGTAACAAACGAGGCTCCTAATACGTGTCATATTTGCATTGTTGTTTCTGTAAGGTTAACCCGTGTTCATCATTAATGAAATTCATGACAGACTCTCTCAATAAGTCAAACGAATCCTTTTCTTCGCAACCAGAAGAGCCCCTCGTGAAAAGATCCATCGATTTCATTTTTCAGGCATTACTGCCCAAGGATAAATTGTTCTACCCTCTTTTCGATCAGGCTTGCAACAACATGGTGGAAACAGCTAGGACCCTTGAGCATGCGCTCAAGGCAGACTCTGT